>NZ_CAMKRR010000011.1 GCF_946415235.1 uncultured Ruminococcus sp.
TATCACAGGCAGCCAATCTCCTCAACGAGCATCTGAAGCTGTTCATCGACCTCTCAGAAGAGGCTGGACTTGCTGAGGTCCTTGTTGAAAAGGATGAGAAGGGTAAGGAAAAAATCCTTGAGATGACCATTGAGGATCTTGACTTATCTGTACGTTCCTTCAATTGCTTGAAGCGTGCAGGTATCAATACCGTAGATGACTTGATCAATAAGTCTGAGGAAGAAATGATGAAGGTTAGAAACCTTGGAAAGAAATCCTTCGACGAGGTAAAGGAAAAGCTCCAGTCACTGGGCTTCGACCTTTCTTCCGAAGAGGAATAAACCATAAAACGTGCGTTAGCGCACCACTATAAAAAGGAGTGAATACAATGCCGGGTACAAGAAAACTGGGCAGAACATCTGATCATAGAAAGGCTATGCTCAGAGGCATGGTAACTTTCCTGCTTGAGAACGGTCAGATCGAAACTACCGTAACAAGAGCAAAGGAAGTTCGTGCAGTTGCAGAAAAAATGATCACTATCGGTAAAAATGATGATCTGCACTCCAAGCGTCAGGTATTCTCTTACATCACTAAGGAGTCCGTTGCTAAGAAGCTTATCGACGAGATCGCTCCCAAGTATGCAGAGAAGAATGGTGGTTATACACAGATCGTAAAGATCGGACCACGCCGCGGAGACGCTGCTGAAATGGCTATCATCAAGCTCGTTTGATCGCAGATAATTATTTAAGAGCCGTTCCCATTGCGGGAACGGCTTTTCCATATTTCATACCGCAGCCTATTATATAAGAAAGCCTATAAAAAAAGCGGAAAATCGAAGAAAAGTACTTGCAAAACCTCGGGATATGTGTTATAATAACCATTGTATGAAAATAATCCATCAGAACAGGAGTAAAAATATGAATATCAAAAAGCTAATAAGCATTGTTTCGGCAGCTGCTTCTACAGCTGCTATGGCAGGATATACAGCCATGACAGCCTTTGCTGACGAAGCTGCCGCTGCTGACGCTGCAAGCAGCAGTCAGGATACTGCTCAGATGGGCGCGGGAGCAAGCCTCGGCGGAATGCTGATACCTCTTGCTATCATGTTCGCTCTTCTCTATTTCGTGGCTATCAGACCTCAGAAAAAGCGCGACAGAGAGCTCAAGGAAATGCAGGAGAACTTACAGGTAGGCGATGAAGTCGTAACAGGCGGCGGTATCGTCGGTATCGTTGTAAGCGTCGGCGAGGATACGGTAGTTATCGAGACAGGCGGCGCAAAGCACAAGCTCAGGATCAAGAACTGGGCTATCACAGAGAACGTAACAGCTGCCGAGCGTATCAAGGAAGCAAAGGCTTCGGGAAAGAGCTCTTCATCTGCAAAGCTTGAGTCAGCTGCAATAGTTGACGATGATAAGAAGTCCAAGAAAAAGAAGGACGACGAAGAAGAATAAAAAATATCACCTCCGCATAGAATTAGAAAAACTATGCGGAGGTTTTTTCATGCGTAAACACAGGCGCAGTATATGGACAAATGCACCACTCAGCGCGGCAGCCTCGGTTTTCTGCGGACTTGCTGTTACGGCAGCTTCATGGCTGCTGCTGAGTGCTGTGCTGTTTTTTGTTATGCGGGATATGAACCTTGTAAGGGCGTTTGCCGGAGCGTCATGTGTATCGGGAGGCTATTCGGGAGCTTATATATACGGCAGGTACCGCCGCCGCAGGGGCCTTATCGGCGGCATGGTATGCGGAGCTCTTATGTACGGAGCCGTAAGCATCATCGGCTTATCCATACTCGGAGCTCCCGCAGGTATAAAAAAGCTCCTCCTGCTCACCGTTTCGGGTGCAGCGGGAGGAGTTGCGGGCGTTAATTCCAAACGCCCGCAAAGACTTATGGATCAGTAGTTGCCGGATACATCTTCCATGAGCTTGAATTCTATCTCATAGTAACTTACCTTGCCGTTTTTGTCAATGCTTGCACAGGTAGCGGGTACAGTATCTCCCGCGCCATACTGACTGCTTATGGTATCATAGAGCTCGTCGTAGGTGCTGACGGACTTTCCGTTCACAGCGATGATGAAATCGCCTTTTTTCAGATCGGTATTGGCGATATCGCAGTCCTCGTCCACAGCGTCGATATAGATGCCCTTGAAATCGTCAGGGAGAGCCTGTCCGATGCGTTCCTCAATAGCGGCTATTTTTTCATCTGAGCTCATATCGAGAAGGTGTATGCCTATCCTGAATCGTCCTGCAATGAAGCCGTTCTTGATAAGCTCTTCTATAACGGGAGCAGCTTCGTTTATGGTTATGGCAAAGCCGAGTCCTTCAAGGTCGTTGCTTACGTACTTTGAAGAGGTAATACCTATGACCTGACCGTACATATTCACGAGAGCGCCGCCCGAGTTTCCGGGGCTTATCTCTGCATTTGTCTGGAGACACTTCATCTCGAAGCCCGAGGAGTCGCTTCTTATCTTACGATCCACAGCTGAGATGATGCCGTCGGTGACAGTACCCGCAAGGTTGGCGGGATTTCCTATAGCGATAACGGTCTCGCCCACGATAGCTTCATCGGAGTCGCCGAGAACAGCAGGTGTGAGATCGGCAGCATCAACCTTTATAACAGCGATATCAGTCTTAGTGTCTCTGCCGACTACCTTTGCGTCGTAGAATTTGCCGTCCATGGTCTCGATCTTGTGATAACCCTTGGCTTCGAGGACATGAGCATTTGTGGCGATATAGCCTTCCTCGTTGAGAACTATGCCCGAGCCTGTACCAATGGCTCTTCTTGAAGCATAGCCCGCATAGTCCTCATAGGTGTATATCTTGACGATAGAGGGCTTCACAAGAGCGGCAGCACCCTCGGGAGTATACTTTCCGTTCTCGTCCTTGAAGTTATCAAGGTCATTTGCGCCCTTAGGCTTTGATTCCTGATATATGACTATCTGATTTTGCTTGCCTATCTTGCTGACTATCTTATCGCTGTTGGCAATGTCGTAAATGATGCCGAAAAGAGCTATAAAAGCGGCTATGGCGGTAATTATCGCAAAGAGAAGGACTACACCCTTTTCGCTTTTTGAGCGCTGATCTGCGATATCGCTGCCGAGCGCGTCGGACTGCTGACTGCGGTCGAGCTCCTCAAAGCCTATGGGCTCATACATAAATCGGTCGTAGACAGGTCTGCGCGGCTGTTCATTGTAGCCGCCGTACTGTCCGTAGCCGCTGTTCTGAGGCTGACTGTAATTCTGCTGCCCGTAGCCGCTGTTCTGAGGCTGACTGTAATTCTGCTGCCCGTAGCCGCTGTTCTGCGGCTGACCGTAGTTCTGCTGACCGTAGCCGTTATTCTGAGTATGAACGTGAGTATGCTGTCCGCAGCTGCTGCCCTGAGGCTGCTGTACGGAGCTGTTCATACCGCTGTCTGCGGCAGGCTTTTCATGCTGAGGGATATACGGCTCCTTATAGCCGTTATCAGGACTGTCCTGATATAGATTTTCTCTGTCGTCCATTTGTTATCCTTTCTTTTTCGGCTGTTTCTCGGGAAGCTGAATGAGAAACTCCGTATATTCTCCGTACACGCTCTTTACAACGATATGACCGTGGTGGAGATGAACTATCTTTCTTGATATTGCAAGTCCGAGACCGAGTCCCGTGGTATCCTTGCCTCGTGACGAGTCCGTCTTGTAGAATCTGTCGAATACCTGCTGTATCTCGTCGTTTTTAAGACCCTCACCCGTATTCTTTATGCCTATGGTGCATGAACCGTTTACGGAACGCTCAAAGCGGAATGAGAGTATACCTCCGTCGTTTATGAATTTGACAGCATTTTCCACGAGGTTGTATATTACCTGCTGGATAAGGTCGGGGTCTACCTCTGCGGACATACGGTCACTGCCGAGTCCTTCAACTTCAAGGTGCTTGTCCTCGATCTTCTTTTCAAACATGAGAACTGTCTGTATAACTATATCCGTAAGGTTTACATCGCGGAAATTCGGCCTGAGGGTACCCGTCTCGAAACGTGACATATTCAGCATCGAGGAAATGAGTATACGCAGACGCTTGATTTCCTTGGATACGAGTATGAGGTACTCCTTCTGTCTGCCCTTTGGTATAGTACCGTCGAGTATGCCGTCAACGAAGCCGCCGATAGTAGTGATAGGAGTTCTCAGCTCATGTGAAACATTGGCAATAAAGGTCTTGCTGGTCTCCTCACTCTTTGCAACGTCCGCAGCGACGGTATTGACATATTCTGCTATCTCGGGAGTGGTATAGGGAACACCGGTAGGTATGTTTTCGGAGAAGTCCCGCTTTGCGAACTGTTCGCTGATGCGTCTGAAATCATTTTCGTACATTGACAGCCTTTTGAACCTGCGGCTGAGGATGAATACCTGCAAAAATGTAGTCAGCAGACAGAAAAGAGAATAGAACGCTATCAGCCTTGCCGAAAAAGAGTTCACGGCGTTTGAATTTGAATAGATCTTTGCGTACATTATCTCGTTCTGAAGGAAGAAGCACGTACCGTACAGCATATAGGGCTCGTTGGCTGATATGCTCTTGGTCTCGAAAACGAGGTAGCCGCCCTTAGTAATGAGTTCCCGTTCCTTTTCCGATATTTTTCCGCTGTTTTTGACCACCTTTTTAGGATTTTCCTCATAATCCGCGTCCGAGAGCACACAGTTGCCGTTTGCATCATAGATGTAGATCATCAGGTGGTATTTGCTTGAAAAACGCTTATGGAGGTTTTTTATAAGGGTCGAACGGACATTCATTCTCTCCGAATAGCTGTCCTCCATGCAGCCTGTGAAAAGGTCGCCTATTTTTTGCAGCTCATCAAGTCTGTTTGATTTGTATATAGCTGAGCTGACGGTTATAGCAACTATACCAAGTATGATATTTATCGAAAGGATAATGATGATTATAAAAATAAAAAGCTTGTCATAAGAGCTTTTTCTGCCTTTCAATGGTATCACCTCTATACAAAATAAGGGGACAGATGTCCCCTTGATGTTCTGGAGTTGTTACAAGCTTATTCCTCTTCGTCGGCTTCAAACTTATATCCGACGCCCCATACTGTCTTGAGTGTCCACTTGTCGGAAACGCCTTCGAGCTTTTCACGGAGACGCTTGATATGTACGTCAATGGTACGTGAATCGCCGTAGTATTCAAAGCCCCATACTTCGTCAAGAAGCTGGTCACGGGTATAAACTCTGTTGGGATTAGAAGCAAGGTAGTAGAGAAGCTCGAGCTCCTTGGGAGGAGTGTCGATATTCTTTCCGTTTACCTTCAGCTCATAGCTGTCCATATTGACAGTGAGCTTGTCGTAGTGGACTTCCTTCTGCTCCGGCTCTGCCATACCTGTGCCCACACGGCGGGTAACGGCGTTGATACGGGCAATGACTTCCTTGGCATCGAATGGCTTAACGATATAGTCGTCAGCACCCAGCTCGAGACCGATTACCTTGTCGATAGTTTCCCCCTTGGCAGTGATCATGATTATCGGAACATTTGATATCTTCCTGATCTCACGGCAAACCTGCCAGCCGTCCTTGCCGGGCAGCATTATATCGAGCAGTACCATATCGGGGCTGAGAGCCTTGAACTTGACAACAGCGTCGTCACCGTCGTGACAGAGGAGAACACTGTATCCGTCTTTTTCGAGATAGAGGCGGAGAAGGTCGCAGATGTTCTTATCGTCGTCTACTATAAGTACCTTTGGATTTTTTTCGTTAGCCATTTTTTAATACCTTCCTTCCGTATTAAACATATACTTCCCCTTATTTGCATATTTCGCAAAGAAAGCATTTGACACAATACAGGCGATTTCGCCTGCTTATGAGATATTAAAATAATTATAACTCAGTTTTACAAAAATGTCAATCAAAAATCACTATTTTTTGAATTAGTGTTATAATTTTAAGTTATTTTCTACAAAAAACGGGTGTTAAAAATGTGCTAACAGCGAGAAAACTTGTCGCAAACTGCACAAATGAGCTCTGTATTTGTGGGCTTTTCGGCAAGCCTTCCATCTGTCAGGCGGGATACCGAGCCGTTTTCGGCAGCCTGAGCGCTGAGATTACGTATAGCACGTTCCACGCGGGAGGCTTCTGTAGAGAGCTTTTCCGCGGTCTCGCCGTACAGCTCCGACATACCGCCCCACAGCCTTTCGGGAGCGGCAAGACAGACGGTGCTGATATTTGCAAGGTAAGCAAAGCCCCTGAGCCGTTTCGGAAAGCCTGTTTCCTCAAGGAATACCTCTACCCGTGAAAGGATAGTGTCTTTATTCCCGATACGCATTATTATCCGTTTGCACATTGTCCTGACCGAGCACGGCATGGTAAAGGCAGCCGCAGCACCTGCGTTTCGGAAGCTCCTGTGTACTGAGGCAGAGCTTGTATACAGTCCCGCGAATACATGGATGCCCTTTTCCGCAGCGGCGCTGACCAGTTCGAGCAGCTGTTTTTCGGGAGAAAAAGCGAAGATCAGCAGGCAGCTGTACTTTTTCGCCGCCATTGCCCTGCTGACGGAGGAGATATTTCCGCGGCAGAAGTCGGCGGATATGCCCATATTGGCGAATCTGCGGGCCATGAGCTTTCCGAGGCTCGGTGATGTATCGCAGACGAGAATTCTTTCCTTCATAATTATCCCCTGTATGAAAATTATATGGCTGTCTGAGGGTGATATCTATAAAGAAGGTTTTATAACTATTATTGAGGGAAAACCTTTTGAAAAAGGTTTTCCCCGAGTAATAACTATAAACTTCTGTATAAGTATTTCACCTGAGGCAGCCAGTGTTTATGCGGATCTATTGTCTTGTGCGCTGGGACAGAGCCTTGATATTGCTTACCGCCCAGTCGAAGGTATCCGTAGTGAGCACAGAACCGCAGTACTCGCATACAGCGGACTGATTGATATTGACATTAGCGCCGCAGTACGGACAGGTCTGACCCGTAGTACCTGTGGAGCGTGAGGTATTTACGCCTGTGGTGCGGACGAGAGTCCATTCGTAGGTCATGAACTTTTCTGCTGTTTTGCTTCCGCGGACGATATTTCCCGTAGCGTCGTCAACTACGTAATCCACGATACGTGTTTCGAGCTTTACGACCATTTCGTCCAGACCGCTTTCCTGTTTCCAGCCGAGGAGCTCTGTTTTCAGGACTGCTATCCTCTCCACCATATTGGTCTGACGGCTCTGACGGTATCTTTCGAGCTGATTATCCATCTGCGAATAATAGGTATCGGTGAGATAAGGTCTGAGGGGAGAAAGGTCTTTTTTCTGCCATGCATTCTGGAACTGCACGTAGAGGTTGGAGACCTTGTCCCTGAACTGCTCCGCATTGAAGCTCGGGTCTATTTGGCTGTATTCCTCTATACGGCGCAGAGACGGAGTATTCACAGTCGGCGGTGAGTAAGGTGTATTGCTTCTCTTTTTGTTGGAAGAAGCCGAATAAATGATGATAACAATGATAATGATAATAACTAAACCTGCGTCCAAGCCGCTGCTGCTGCCCGAACCCGAGCTGCTGTAGCTTCCTCCGCTGTCCCAGCTGTCATTACTGTCCCATCCGCTGTCCCAGCTGTCACCGCTGTCCCAGCCTCCGCTGTCGCCGAAATCCGAATCACCCGAGAAGTCGCCGAAGTCAGCACGTCGGGGCGAAGCCTCGGTATACAGCGGCTTCACAGGAAACAGCACGAATGTGAAGATAAGAACCAGAAGAGATAAAAGTCTCAAGCATTTTTTCATAGCAGATCCCCCTTAAAAATTATAAATATATTATATCATAGTTTTATATTTTTGTCACTAAGAGGGTTATGGTGACTTTTTACAAAAAACAAGGCAGGATTTTGTAGCTGATGCCTTATGGGACTATTTGATGAAAACCTCCTGCTGCCTGCATATATCCCCCTCAAGCCTGTATGATACACTGAGAGTCATCGTGTCATCGCTCTGTGAGGCTTCGATGCTTCGGTCTATTATCCTTGTATCGCTGAGGAAGTTCTTTTCGTACAGGTATATCTTATCCATGAGCTTCTCCTTGAGCTCCTCGGGAGTAAAAACGACCTCACTGCGTACTGTTTCCGAGAGCGTTCTCTGCCTGAGGCTTATAGGGAACTCCTTCCCGAACAGTACAAGGGGACTTTCGGAATACTCGGAGGTACTGCTCTCAAACCTGCCGCTGCCGATGAATAGGGGGATATCGAGATTGAAAAGCCGCAGGGTCCGCTGAGTATCCGTTCTGCCCGTGTAAGTATATTCCGAGCTGAGGAATGCTGCTGAGAAGCTTACCGTTTCATTATAGATACCGCGCACTTCTCCCATAGCATGGCTGACGGAGGTGCGTCCCGACTCCGACTGCCTTACCCCGCTTATGAGCAGAGCTCCTTTCGGGACAAAGTCGCCGACCCTGAACATGGCAAAGCCGCTTTGGGCGAGGATATAGGTTATTTCCGCATCATGAGCCGCTACCACATTGCATGGGACACGCCCCCTGACTTTCTGCGGTATGGGAGCATTTTCACGTATCTGCACGTAAATACGGCTGCCCGTGCGGTGCATACCTGCCCATGCAACGCCGTCTATGAGGAAGGGCAGCCTGCTGCCGCATTTCTCCAGATCGACGCTGTGAACGGGAGTACCGGGTTTAATATCAAGCTCTGCGAGGGCGGCAAGTATGACCTCATCGCTTACGGAGGTATTGCCGTATATTTCAATTGTAACGATGACGTCGGAAAAGTATATAGCTGCAAAAGCCGCAAGGACGAGCCCCACAAGCAGTCCCACACGCTTTCTGTAGCGGAAGAGCCGTTCACCGAGACTGTCATAGGCTGCGGTTTTCAGTTCGACACCGCATTTCTCGGCGATTGCTTGTATTTCGGGGAGCTCTCTGCGGAAAACGTCCCCGTGGAAGACTTCTCCGCGGCAGTACTGCTCCCTGCATTCTATTCTGTTTTCGTGGATGAGGTTGATGAATTTAGGGAGCTCCTTCCCCCGAGCGTTTATCCTTACAGTCCGTCTTAGCTTCATGTTTTTTGCCTCTCTCCTCGAATTCTATTTTTTCTATGCAGCCTCGGACAACAAGGCCGCCCGTTCTGAAATCGTAGGCTCTCAGTCCGTAGCCGTGGATATCCACATATATGCTTCCCGACAGCAGCCGCATGAAGACCTCGTTACATTCCTCTATTCTTCGGCAGCCGTCAATAATGAGCTCGCTGCTTCCCGAAATATGTATATTCGATTCAAGACAGAGCTTTTCACGTATCGGTTTTTCAAGCCATTCAAACATAAGAGCCACTCCCGTATATTTTTTCACTTCCAATAATATGATTTAAGGGGTGATGATTATGAGAAAATACGCGGAAAAAGCTGCAAAAGCCGCAAAGATCGCGGTGACGGTGATACTTTTTCTGTTCTGTGCGGCAGATACTGCGGCAGTTTCGCAGGCGGTGTGCAGCGGTATGCTCCGCTGTATAAATACGGTCATACCGTCGCTTTTTGCGATGATGGCGGTATCCTCGGTAATAGTACGCAGCGGTATCGCGGAGCTCATGCCGAAGTGGATCGGGCGTATCAGTTTTTTTCTTTTCGGTATGGACGAAACGGAGTTCCCCATATTTTCCTTTGGTATGCTTGCGGGCTATCCCGTGGGAGTCAAGATGCTCTGCGAGCTTTATACCGCAGGCAGGATAAGCAGGCGCCGTGCGGAGCTGCTCTCGGGACTGTGTTTCGGTGCAGGACCTGCTTTTATATTCGGCTGTGTCTCACGGCAGTATTTCGGCTGTGAGCGCATAGGACTTCTCATACTTATCTCGGCAGTATCCGCAAATATTCTCACAGCTTTAGGGGCGTCATTTTTCCTGAGAAAGTCTGCCGAAAAGCAGCCCCGCCCCCGCCGCTCCGTGACCATCTCCGCGGAAATGCTTACGGAAAGCGTACTTCGCAGCGGCAGGGCTATGGCGGATATATGTATAATGGTGGTGGGAGCTTCCGTGTTTACCGCCTTTCTTATCCGCACAGGCACTATGGCAGCAGCAGGGGAGCTTCTCGGGAAGCTCCTTCGCCTCGGCCGCGAGGGCGGCGAGGCTCTGACCGCCGCCATTATAGATGTTACAAATATTGGCAGCAGTACAGGCGGCGGTCACCTGCTGCTGCCTTACGTAAGCGGAGCAGTCTCCTTCGGCGGAGCGTGTGTATTTTTCCAGCTGAGAGCGCTGACGGCAGGGAAGCTCTCGCTGAAGCCCTTTATAATAATGCGAGCAGCCGCAGCGATGATAAGCTTTTGGGTATGCCGTGCGCTGCTGCCCTATTTCGTATTCGGAGAGGCAATGGAAGCGGCTTCCGTAAGGGTGAGGGGGCACGGCACGGATTCGGCGGTACCGTCGGTAATGCTGATAATAATGGTGGTGATGCTGATGCTGGAATATGGGAACAAACGCGGGGAAAACTCAGCTTACAGCACATAAAACTTCACTAAAAAAGCTGATATTTGTACATAGTGCCAAAAATTGTGAAAGCTTGCAGAAAAGGCTTGATTTATTGTAAAAAGGTGGTAAAATATAATTAGCACTCTGAGAGAAAGAGTGCTAAACTTAAACTTGTAATTAATTATCAGGAGGTATATATTATGACTATCAAACCCTTACAGGACAGAGTTGTCGTTAAAATGGTAGAAGCAGAGGAAACTACCAAGAGCGGTATCATTCTTTCAGGCTCAGCTAAGGAGAAGCCCGAGGTCGCAGAGGTAGTTGAAGTAGGGCCCGGAACCTCTGACGTAAAAATGGAAGTAAAGAAGGGCGACAAGGTGCTCATCTCCAAGTATTCGGGCACGAATGTAAAGCTTGAGGGAGAAGAGTACATCATCGTAAAGATGGAAGACATTCTCGCAACAGTTAAATAAAGCCGTTAGCAAGAACTATTGTAGGGAACGCCGCCCTCGGCGTTCCGAATATACATTGGACATTAGGCATGGAACGGCGAGGGCGCCGTTCCATACAGATAAAAATATGATATAAAGGAGTAGATAATTATGGCTAAGGATATAAAGTACGGCGAAGAAGCAAGAAAGGCTCTTCAGGCAGGTATTGACAAGCTTGCAGATACAGTAAGGATAACAATGGGACCCAAGGGCAGGAACGTAGTTCTTGACAAGAAGTTCGGCGCTCCCCTCATCACAAACGACGGTGTAACAATAGCAAAGGACATCGAGCTTGAGGACGCATTCGAGAATATGGGCGCACAGCTCGTCAAGGAAGTTGCTACAAAGACAAACGACGCAGCAGGCGACGGTACAACAACAGCAACACTTCTCGCACAGACCATTGTCCGCGAGGGTATGAAGAATATCGCAGCAGGCGCAAATCCAATGGTACTCAAGAAGGGTATCGCAAAGGCAGTTGACGCAGCAGTAAAGGCTATCGTTGACAATTCAAAGGCAGTAACAGGCTCAGAGGATATCGCAAGAGTAGGTACAGTATCATCTGCCGATGAGAACGTAGGTAAGCTCATTGCAGAGGCTATGGAAAAGGTAACATCAGACGGCGTTATCACCATAGAGGAGAGCAAGACAGCCGATACCTACAGCGAAGTAGTTGAGGGTATGCAGTTCGACAGAGGCTACATCTCACCTTACATGGTAACAGATGCAGACAAGATGGAAGCTGTTTACGATGACGCTTTCATTCTTATCACAGACAAGAAGATATCTTCTATACAGGAAATCCTCCCTCTCCTTGAGCAGATCGTAAAGATGGGCAAGAAGCTCGTTATCATAGCTGAGGACGTAGAGGGCGAAGCTCTTACAACTATCATCCTCAACAACCTCAGAGGCACATTCAAGGTTGCAGCAGTAAAGGCTCCGGGCTTTGGCGACAGAAGAAAGGAAATGCTCAAGGATATCGCAGTGCTCACAGGCGGCGAGGTAATTTCTTCTGAGCTCGGACTCGAACTCAACGAGACCAAAATAGATCAGCTCGGTCAGGCTAAGCAGGTAGTTATCCAGAAGGAGAACACTATCATCGTAGACGGCGCAGGCGACAAGAAGGCTATCAAGTCAAGAGTTGCACAGATCAGAAACGCTATTGAAAAGACCACATCCGACTTCGACCGTGAGAAGCTCCAGGAGAGACTTGCAAAGCTTGCAGGCGGCGTAGCAGTTATCAAGGTCGGCGCAGCAACAGAGATCGAGATGAAGGAGAAGAAGCTCCGTATCGAGGACGCTCTTGCAGCAACAAAGGCAGCTGTTGAAGAGGGTATCGTAGCAGGCGGCGGTACAGCATTCGTAAACGCAATGCCCGCTGTAAACAAGCTTGTTCCCACACTTGAGGGTGACGAAAAGACAGGCGCAAAGATCATACTCAAGGCGCTTGAAGCACCTGTACGTCAGATCGCAGAGAACGCAGGACTTGAGGGCAGCGTTATAGTAGACAAGATAATCCGTTCACGCAAGGTAGGCTACGGCTTCGACGCATACAACGAGGTATACACAGACATGATACCCGCAGGTATCGTAGATCCTACAAAGGTAACAAGAAGCGCACTCCAGAACGCAGCATCCGTAGCATCAATGGTTCTTACAACAGAGAGTCTTGTAGCTGACATCAAGGAAGAGACACCCGCAGCACCTGCAATGCCCGCAGGCGGTATGTACTAATGCATAATGCATAATTAAAGGCGAACCGAAAGGTTCGCCTTTCCTTGTAGGGAACGCCTCCCTCGGCGTTCCGAAAAAGTGAAATAAAAGATTAAGGTGGACTCGTATAAACGGGTTCGCCTTTTGTATTTGCGGATATTTAAGATCATTCATACAGAAAAAAGCTCTCCGAGCGGAGAGCCATTTCTTAAAAGAAAAGGTGAATAATATGCGGACCTATGGCTTCGGCTAATTTACTTCCAATCTCATATCCTATTTCATAAAGCAGAGTCAGCATAGATTTTCCTCCTTTCATAAGTATTTGATACACAAATTATACAATATAGAATTCATATTGTCAACTAAAACTTGCAAAATCACAAGTTTAACGCACAGACGCAAAAAATCCGCCCGCGCCTTAGGAATAAACTATAAATGTCACACTGTAGGGGATATGGATATTCTCACCTCTCGGTTCGGTCGGTGTTTCTGCTTAGCAGAGGTGTCCACCGGACACCCACACCGTCCCACAGTTTTGAAATAATTTATCACTTAATAAAAAAGCGGCTCCCATTGTAGGATATCTACAATTCGAGCCGCCTGTTTTTGTGCAATATACAGAACTTAAAAATTATTTTTTCCTTATTAAACGGTTTTCCGTTTAATTTCAGAGGATTTCAGCCCCCTTATGAAAGGACGTTATCAGTCGTCCACAAATTCGCTTTTGTATTCCGCAACTCTTGCCCTGTCGCCGTGGCAGTCGATTTCGATATCTCCGTGCTCGACAAAGCTCCTTACTGACTGGAACATTATAATAAAGGCAAGCGCGTTGACGATGATACTGAAATAAACTCTGATACCGAGGATATTTCCGAGCATACCCGCGAACATTATGGAAATACAGATAATGATCTTGGTCTCAAGCTTTTTGTTGTCTCTTTCAAATTCCATAAAGCTGAGGCATACAAATCCCGAAATAACGGAATGAGCAATAGCTACAGCAAGCGAATAAGGCTTATAAGCCTCTATCTTGTAGGAATTGAGCTCAAGTACCATCATTGCGGCTTCAAGGAATATATAGAATGTCCATGCGATCTTCAGGATAGTCCTGAATCTTATGGAAGAAGCCATTAGCCAGTCGCCCATCATGAGCAGTGCAAAGCCTGCTATCTCCACGGTATAAGCGGTAAAGCTGAGTATACTCGTATGTATCGAGCCGGGCTCGTAGGACTTATAGAATATGAAGCATATGAAGCCGAATGCGATAAACAGGATATTGCCGATAACGCTCAGCTTCAATCCGAAGTTCAGTCTTTCGTGCATATCCAAGCTCCTTAACCGAGGGCTTTGAGTGCTCTCTGACCGATATCTTTTCTGTAGTGTGCGCCCTCAAAGCTTATCTTGGAAACTCCCTCGTAAGCCTTGTCCAGAGCCGCCTGAAGGTCATCGCCCTTTGCGGTTACGCCGATGACCCTTCCGCCGTTTGTGAGGAATTTTCCGTCGTCAGAGAGCTTTGTACCCGCATGGTAAACGAAGCAGCCTTCCACCTGTCCCTTATCATCGAAGCCCTTCATTTCGATTCCCTTGGGGTAGCTTTCGGGATAGCCGCCGCTTGCCATGACTACGCAGGCGCAGCTGCCCTTATGCCACTTGATATCCACCTTATCGAGCTCATGTTTGTATACAGCTTCAAATATCTCATAGAGGTCAGCGTCCAGCATAGGGAGAACTACCTGAGTTTCGGGGTCGCCGAAGCGGCAGTTGTATTCTATTACCTTAGGCCCCTTCGGAGTTATCATAAGACCGAAGTAGAGACAGCCCTCAAAGGTGCGTCCCTCTGCGTTCATAGCGTTCATAGTGGGAATGAATATCTTCTTCATGCACTCCTTTGCGATATCGTCCGTATAGCAGGGATTAGGAGAAACAGTACCCATGCCGCCCGTATTGAGGCCCTTGTCGCCGTCGAGAGCGCGCTTGTGATCCATTGAGGATATCATAGGCACCATAGTTTTTCCGTCTGTGAAGCTGAGTACGGATACCTCGGGACCAGTAAGGAACTCCTCTATAACGATACGTGCGGAGCTCTTGCCGAACTTGAGCTCGTCAATCATTTCATGTACAGCAGCAACAGCTTCCTCCTCGTTCTGAGCGATGATAACGCCCTTACCGAGAGCAAGACCGTCAGCCTTTATTACTGCGGGGTAGCTGTTCTGCTCTTTAAGATAGGCAATAGCCTTATCGGACTCGGTGAATACCTCATAGAAAGCGGTAGGGATGTTGTACTTCTTCATGAGCTCCTTTGAAAAGACCTTTGAGCCCTCGATTATAGCCGCATTTGCCTTAGGACCGAAGGTCATGAAGCCCTCTGCCTGCAAAGTGTCCACCATACCGAGTACCAGCGGATCGTCGGGAGCAACAACAACCATATCGGGCTTGAGCTCCTTAGCGAGAGCAACGATGCCGTCAACGTCGGTCGCCGCCACATTGAAGCACTCTGCATACTTTGAGATACCGCCGTTTCCGGGGGCACAGTAAAGCTTTCCCACATTGGGGCTTTCAGCAAGCTTCATGATTATGGCGTGTTCACGGCCGCCTCCGCCGACTACTAATACGTTCTTCATTGGGGTATTCCTCCTGTATATTGTTTTATGTATCTTCCCTGTCAGTGTTCATGCCGTTATACGGCGGATAAGCAGGTTTTGAAAAGCCGTTGTACAGCTCTATGGCGCCGCAGCAGAAAAGTATAATAGTTGCAGCGGAAGAGAACCGTCCTGTAAATCTTCTTAAAGTACTCAGAGATGATAACATTCCCATCTCTTCAGCGCTCGTTAAATATCTGATAAAGAGACTGGAAAAGTAGGAAACAACAGTTGAAAGAACAGAAAAAACTGCTGTCAGGATTATGATCGTCAGACCGCGCTGTTTCTGAAAATCAGTCTTGTTGAGATTACAGAGAGCCAGTATGCACTTTGGCAGTACTGCAAAAGCCGTTGTTACCAGAGTCAGTACTTTTGTGACTGTCTGAAGGGCTCTGCCATCAAAGCCCCTGTAACCATGCAGCGAATAGCACAGTTCACGTAAAGGAGCAGAGAACATCAGGAGCACATCAAACAGGAATGTTATGCCGCAAAAAACGAGCACCAGTGATAAAGCAGTTTTTATACTTTTTCTTCTTTCTATTGTAATATCCTTTATTTGTATTTAAGATGCTTTACGTGTCTGTCCTCGTCAATACCGAGAGCTGCCGCGGTACATACCAGCACCAGCGCTCCGACGAGGAGTATGCCGAAAAAGAAGGTGATATACTCGGTCCGCTGAATCAGCCAGCGTTCAGAAGCATATTCAGCACCCGAAAGGTGGGATATCAGCAGAGCAAGAGCGTGTTCTGCAATAAATCCGAATATCCACAGCAATGGAGCTGCCTTAAGAGTGCGCCTGCATCGCTTTGCGGAAAAAGCCCAGCCCGTACAGCTTATGATATAGCCTATGAAAGGCGCCCATACCAGTACCGTAAGGCAGAGCATGACTTTTCTCTTTCCCGATATCATCATTTCGGGGTGTGACGCCTTGAAACCGTCGCCTGCAAGGGCGCTGAAAAGCGTCCCCGAAAGAATGTATGAAAGTATGGAAAAAACTACGTAGACTCCGCAGAAAGCAGCGGCGGTCTTATAAAGTTTTTCAAGCTTGATAGAATTATAGCTGCCCATATTGTGATCCCCCCGAATAACAAATAGTCAGATAAAAAGCTTCTGTAATTTATTCATTTTATGTTTTAGATAGAATTTGAGCTCCCGAAGCATAGTTCAGGGCAATGACCGCCTTACGGCGGTTATTGAGTGATTATTATTTATAATATAGCATAACCCCGTAAACATTGCAAGTTATTTGGTGGTTCCTTCCGTATCGGGGAACTTTATCATGCTGAATATATCAGCTATCTTGTTCTCGACATAGCCGAAATTGTTGCTTTCCGCGTAAGCGCAGATGTATTTGTCATCATAGTCTGCAAGGTACATTCTTGCGCTTATGGTCTCGTCAACAGCCCATTCATAGTAATAGAATGTTCTTTCGGCAGTTGCGAGAGTACCCGTAGAGCGGACCTCGTCCGAATTTACTACGGACAATACCTTGAACTCGGCAGTTTCGCCCTGAGGCTTCTCGTCCGACATGAAAAGGCTCAGGCCGCAGCTGTTGATATCCTTATCGGTTATCATGCGGAGCTCGCAGGGATCGTCGGGAGAATTTACATATGACCATAAATTAGGGTCTGCGTAGTACGTGAACTCATCACACTTTACATAGCCGTTGAAGTAATCGGTCTTTTCCTTGCCGAGGGGTAAAGTCGCAGTCTGAACGGGTTCGGCGTGGTTTGCGGGATCAGATGTCTGTGCTGTACAGCCGCACATAGCCGATAAAAGGACAGCTGCTGAAAAAACAGCTGTGATAGTATTTTTCTTCATTGGAATCTCCTTAATAAAGCTGCGGCCTTTCCCGACCGCAGCTGTATATTATCGTTATCAGTGGTGGAACAGACGTATGCCTGTGAATGCCATTGCAATATTGTATTTATTGCAGGTCTCGATAACGTTGTCGTCGCGGATCGAACCACCCGGTTCAGCAATATATTCAACGCCTGACTTCTTTGCGCGTTCGATATTGTCACCGAATGGGAAGAAGGCGTCGGAGCCGAGGCATACGCCTGTGTTCTTTGCGAGCCATGCTTTCTTTTCCTCGCGTGTGAAAACAGCAGGCTTTACCTTGAAGATGCGCTGCCATTCGCCCTCACGGAGAACGTCCTCGTACTCGTCGCCGATGTAAACGTCGATAGCGTTGTCGCGGTCTGCACGGCGGATATCGTCAACGAACTGAAGTCCCATTACCTGCGGGGACTGTCTCAGCCACCAGTTATCGGCTTTCTGACCTGCAAGGCGTGTGCAGTGTATTCTTGACTGCTGACCTGCGCCTATTCCGATAGCCTGTCCGTCCTTTACGTAGCAGACTGAATTTGACTGTGTATACTTAAGAGTAATGAGAGAGATAAGGAGATCGTCCTTCTTGTCATCGGGGATATCCTTATTTTCAGTAACTACGTTTGCGAGGAGCTCGCGGTTGATGTCAAGCTCGTTGCGTCCCTGCTCGAAGGATACGCCGTATACCTGCTTTGTCTCGATAGGAGCGGGCTTGTAGTTCTCGTTCATTTTGAGTATGCAGTAGGTGCCCTTTCTCTTGGACTTGAGAATTTCAAGGGCTTCGGGCTCATAGTCGGGAGCGATAACTCCGTCTGATACCTCACGCTGTATCATTTTAGCTGTGCATACGTCCACCTTGTCGGAAAGGGCAATGAAGTCGCCGTAGGAGGACATTCTGTCAGCTCCTCTTGCTCTTGCGTAAGCGCTTGCAAGGGGAGTGAGTTCGCCGAGGTCGTCCACCCAGTATATCTTCTTGAGATCGTCGGAGAGCGGTCTGCCGATAGCAGCACCTGCGGGTGATACGTGCTTAAATGAGGTAGCTGCACACATACCTGTAGCAGCCTTGAGCTCCTTTACCAGCTGCCAGCCGTTGAAGGCGTCAAGAAGGTTTATATATCCGGGCTTTCCGCAGAGCACCTCGATAGGGAGCTCGCTGCCGTCAGCCATATAAACTCTTGAAGGCTTCTGATTGGGGTTACAGCCGTATTTTAACTGCATTTCATTTGACATTTTTCATGTCCTCCTTATATTAATTCATAATTCGTAATGCGTAATGCATAATTATTCAGCCTGTTTAAGACTCAGTCAGCTTTGTTTCTTTTTATCCTTGCAAGCTCTTTGCGGATATTGTCTGAAATAGCTTGTGTATTCATAAATGCATGGTGCATTTTTACCTCAATTTGTATATAGGCACTAAAAATATTACAATGTAGGCACTAAAAATATTACAAAAATTATACACCAAACGATTAAAGAGAAGAAAATAGCAAGTTCTATTTTTTTATTGAGGAAAGGCGGTGAAGCTACATCATAGAGGTTATCTGGCCTTATTGCCGCTAAAAAGGTTGGCCAAAACATAGATGCTATACACAAAATATTAAACAATATATCTATGTCATAAATATAAAAAAGAACACAGGATAAAAATAATGTTAATGTAAATATGGAGAATGATGCTAATACTAAAAGTCTCCATCTTTTTATTTTTTGTGCTCTTTTTTGTGAGTTTATGGTTTCTTGTTCCTTTTTATATTCAAATTCATCACGTTTAAGGTCAATTTCTTTAAGTTTTGCTTCATCAATAATTCTGACAGTACGTGTTCCGTCATCTATTATCATTTTTGAGCCGCAGAAAGAACAGAAGCATTGTTTAAAATCCTCACTGATTTCTAATGTTGCTCCACACCTTGGACAAATAATAGATTTAATCTCCATATTTTCACCTCCAAGATACTTATCAATGCTGGAAATAACTTTTCGTATTCTATTAACTCATTATGGATAACGTCCGCAAAGTCACTATCATTTTATTACTTGTTCTTGTTTACGATACGTGTCTCCTCAGTGTTGTTTTCGAGGTTCACGTAGCGGACAAAGAGAGATACCTTATTATCTGTATTGAGATTGTTCCAGAGCATATCCGTGAACTGGTCGATATTGCCGCTTATGCCGACAAGCTTTGGCTCGCCCTCAAAGCTGGGGAGAGGAGAACCGTCGCCCATATAGGTGTGTATGAAGTGTCCCTCGCCTGCAATGGGATTATTATAGCTGAATGTGAATCTCTGACATGAGTCGGGGTTGCCGTTAGCGCTCTTGAGTATGGACATTGCGTAGTTGAAGCCCTCCTTGCCGAAGCGGAGTATTCCCGAGATACGGGGAGTATAGTTGGGAGCGTCGTCCTCGAATTCTCTTGTGCGGAGAGCCTGCTCGAAGGTGTACTGCTTGTCCATGAGTTCATAGATAGTATCGGTCTGATCGCCGTTTGTAACGATGAGCTTGTTGCCGAGAACTCTTACGGGAGCGTAGATTATAAGGTGGGGATCGGTAAGCTTTGAGGGATCGAATGCCTCTGTGCGGATACCCTTGCCGTCCTCGATGAATACGCGGTTGCGGCTGTTCTCGCTCCTGCCCATGATGAAGTATGCTGTTACTGCGTACTTTCCGCAGTCGGATTTACCGATGACGATACCTCTTCCGGGATAAGCGTTTGTGCTGAGTTCATTTGCCAAATCAAGCTTTTTCATAATAAATACTCCTTTCGGATAATGGTTTGTTTTTATATCAGTATCTTAAGATAAGAGTGAGCGTGAAGTCTGTAACAACTATCACCAGCACGATAAGTGTGATGATGTTGAGAGTTCTGCGTTTCGGCTTTGCAAGAAGCCAATTGTAGAAGGGCTGTACAAAGTACAGGAACAGCAGTCCTCCCATGCCGAACCTCAGCGAAGGTGAGAGCGCTATCCTTGCCTGAAAATTGATATCGTAGTCCGCATATGTATCCCACGGCCAGCTGCCCGTGAAGTATTCAAGGACATATGTGCCTGCAAGCTCTACGGCAGTTGCAACTGCCATGCTTCCGAAGAATATGATGAAAGGACGGGATATCTGCAAAAGGCGTCCGCCCTCTTTTTTCATCAGCTTGCCGAAAAACAGCAGGAACAGCATTGCTCCCACAGCGTATATCGGACAGTACGGACCGAACATTATACCAAGATTTGTGAAGCCCCATTTATAGACCACTACTTCAAGGAAAACCTCGTAGCACCAGCCGAATACCGCATACATCCAGAAGCAGAGAAAGAGCTTCTGAACAATTTGTTTTTCCAATAATTCCTTTATTTTTTTCATGATAGTATGTCCCTTAGCACTATATAGCCGTGATGTGATGAATGAACATAGCGGCTTCTGCCAGTTTCGGCGTATAGCCTGTGGCCTTTGTGAATATAAAGTCCGTGAGGACTATCACCAGCACAGCGAGCGCAATGATATTCAGTGTTCTTCGTTTCGGCTTTGCAAGGAGCCAGTCGAAGAACGGCTGTACAATATACATGAACAGCATACCGCCCAGTCCGAAGCGTACGGAAGTGCTGAGAGCGATACGAGCCTGAAAGTTGTACTTGTACCGTGCATAGGTCTGCCAAGGCCATGAGCCCGTAGTTGCTTCGAGTATATATGTGGCTATCAGTTCCACAAGGGTGGCGATCGCCATACACCCGAGAAAGATAAGCAGCGGCTTGACTATATTCAGCCATTTTACGTCCTTTTTCTTCATGAGCCAGCCGAAGCACAGCAGGAACAGAAGCGCTCCCACGCCGTATATGGGACAGTAGGGACCGAACATATTTCCTCTGTTGTGAAATCCCCAGCGATAGACCACTGTTTCAAGGAAAACCTCGTAGCACCAGCCAAGTACCGCATACATCCAGAAGCAGAGGAAGAGCTTCTGAATAGTCTGTTTTTCAAATAATCCCTTTATTTTTTCCATGATATTACTTTACGTATGCCTTTCCGCCGATTATCTCTATCCTGTCCTGACAGAACAGGGATACAGCCTCGGGGAGTATCTTCCACTCAGCCTGTTCCATTATACGCTTTTGGAGTGACTCGGGAGTATCACCGTTTTCTACGGGGACAGCTTTCTGTATTATTATCGGTCCGCCGTCGCACTCTTCGGTTACGAAATGTACCGTTGCGCCCGAGAGCTTTACTCCCGCCTCGAGAGCAGCCTCATGTACATGAAGACCGTAGAATCCCTTTCCGCAGAAGCTGGGTATTAGTGCAGGGTGAACGTTCATCATCTTGTAGGGGAACGCCTTTACTACCTGCTCGTCGAGTATGGTCATGAATCCTGCATATACCACAAGGTCAGCCTTCTCTGCGATGAGAGCGTCCGTCACCGCCCGTGTGTAGTCGGCAATGGCAGTGTAGTCCTTTCTCGGTATAACGATGCTCTTTATGCCGTTCTGAGAAGCACGTTCAAGAGCGTAAACGCCCTCCTTTGAGGATATTACGCAGGTTATCCTTCCGCCCTTGATGATACCGGACTTTTCCGCGTCGATAAGAGCCTGCAGGTTAGTGCCGCCGCCCGAAACGAGCACGACTATATTCTTCATGAGTTTTTCCTCCTGTTGTGTTATCGCAAGAGCGAATATTATTCGGGGAACTGAACGTGTCCCTGTATTATCTCCGTATCGTCGTAGGAAAGGGGGATATCCTTGTCTATGACTACCTGTCCGTAGATATCGGTTATGCGGAATGTAAAGGGTCCCTTGCCCATATCCCTTGACTCAAAGTAATTGTAGGGGCGGCGGGGTATCTCAACGAATTCGCCGTCCTCATTGAGGTATTCAAGCTTGGTTATAGGATAGCGGTGGTTCCTTACCTGAACTCCGCACCAGAACTCCGTGCTGCCTTCCTTGTATTTGAAGCATATGGGAGCATTCTCCGCGGTATCAAGGGGGATTATCTTCCAGCTTACGGGAACTCTGCCCTTTTCAACGGGAGCGATGAGGGGGAATGCGTCCGTATACAGGTCAAGGTCGCCCTTCTTTCCCTCGGGGAGCTCGTCCGTTACCAGCATTTTTATAGTGCCCAGCTCGCCTGTTACTTCGAGGTATGCGCCTGCAAGCTGAGCCTCGTTGTAGTCGTAATGGTTCATGGCTACTATCCAGTAGTCGTGGGAAACGGGATCGAGCATAGCATGGCCGCCCGTATATCCGCCGCCGTAGAAGGTGCCCTCGCCTGTATGTACAGTACCCTTGGGTTCGAGTATACATTCCTCGTCTATTGGGAGGTCGGGTATCTCGAACTCAGTGGGAGCTTTTCCGTTCACGCCGAGGAGGAACTTTTGCAGAGCATTGAGCTCAGCCCTTGATATCTCCTCATTCTTCCGCGCGGTTATAAGGTCGAAGCAGTCCACTGTGCCGTCGGAGTTGTAATCCATGTCGATATTCTCGGCTGCGCCGCTGCAAAGCGGAGCTGAGGTCAGGACCGCAAGAGCAAGTCCAAGTGCAATAAAACTGTTTTTTTTCATAAACATCACCGTCTTTTTAAAATCTTCCAAATCCCATATCCCATGGAGTCTGTACTTGTGTTGTGAATTCGGATAATTTATGCGGCTTCTGCTCTGATGTTTAATGAGTCAGCTGATGTATCAGCAGATGATAACGCCTTCCTCGGACTCAACGAGCTCGCCGAGCACGTAAGCGTCCTCACCTGCGGCCTTGATAGCTGCGATAGCCTTGTCAGCGTCGTTTTTGTCAACAGATACGACCATTCCCACGCCCATGTTGAAGGTATTGAACATATCGCGCTCGGGGATGTCGCCTGTTCTCTGTATGAGGTTGAATATAGGAAGTACCTGTACCGAGTTCCTATCGATCTTTGCTGCAAGGTTTTTCGGGAGAGAACGGGGGATATTCTCATAGAAGCCGCCGCCCGTGATATGAGAGATCGACTTTACGCTGACGCTCTCAAGCAGGCTCTTTACAGCCTTTACGTATATGCGTGTGGGAGTGAGCAGACACTCTCCGAGAGTAGTTCCAAGATCGTTGAAGTGCATTTTGAGATTCTGCTCGTTTACGTCGAATACTCTTCTTACAAGTGAGAAGCCGTTGGAGTGTACTCCGCTGGACTTTATTGCGATAAGGATGTCGCCTGACTTCTGAGTGTCGGGCTGGAGTATCTTGTCCTTGTCAACAACGCCTACTGAGAAGCCTGCAAGGTCGTACTCGTCCTCGGGCATAAGACCGGGGTGCTCGGCAGTCTCGCCGCCTATGAGAGCACATTCTGCCTGAACGCAGCCCTCTGCAACGCCTGAAACGATAGTGGCGATCTTTTCGGGGAAATTCTTGCCGCAGGCGATATAATCAAGGAAGAACTGAGGCTTTGCACCGCAGCAGATGATATCGTTTACGCACATAGCAACGCAGTCGATACCAACTGTGTCGTGCTTATCCATGATGAATGCGAGCTTTATCTTGGTACCTACGCCGTCTGTGCCCGAAACGAGAACAGGCTTGCTGATACCTGTCATATCAAGCTCAAAAAGACCGCCGAAGCCGCCGATACCCGAGAGAGTTCCCTTTATCATGGTACGTGCGATATGCTCCTTCATCAGCTCAACTGACTTGTAGCCTGCGGTAACGTCAACGCCTGCCTTTTTGTAGCTTTCGGAAAAACTGTTGTTCATTGGTTTACCTCCATAGTTGCCTGTCTCCCTGCCACAGGCAGGGAGACAGAGTATAAGTTTATTCTTTGCCGTTCCAGCAATATGTGCAGAGACCGCATGAGTTGAGACCTACTGCCTTTTCAGTGCCCTCAAGGGTCTGGAATTCCAGTGAGGTGAGGCGGAGCCTCTTGCATATTTCGTCTCTGAGCCTGCGTCCTCTTTCTGTTGCGGAGTTGCTGTACTCCTCGATATGTCTTACGCCTACAGGTCCTTCAAATTCGTCGATGATCTGACGGGCGATGAGCTCCATTTCCGATGTGCTGCGTGAGAAGTTGAGGTACTTGCAGCCGTACATGATAGGAGGACAGGCAGAGCGCATATGAACTTCCTTTGCGCCGTGCTCGTAGAGGAATTCAACTGTTTCTCTCATCTGTGTTCCTCTTACGATACTGTCGTCCACAAAGAGGAGCTTTTTGCCGCTGATAAGCTCATGTACGGGTATGAGCTTCATCTTTGCAACCTGATTCCTCATGCTCTGATTTGTGGGCATGAAGCTTCTCGGCCATGTGGGAGTATACTTGATGAACGGTCTTGCGAAGGGTATGCCGCTCTTGTTTGCGTAGCCTATAGCGTGGGGAGTTCCCGAATCGGGGACTCCGCAGATGTAGTCAACGTCGGGCAGTCTGCCGTTCTTGATGTCGTTTTCAGCCATTATCTCGCCGTTGCGGGTACGCATGACTTCAACATTGACGCCCTCGTAAACAGCGTTGGGGTAGCCGTAGTAGGTCCAGAGGAAGGTGCATATCTTCATCTTTGAAGCGTCGCCCTCTGCTATGGTCTTACATTCGTCGGCTGTGAGCTCGGCTATCTCACCGGGGAGGAGCTCCTTATAAGTAGTATAGCCCAGCTTCTGGAAGGCGAAGGACTCTGTTGAAAGGCAGAAGCCGTCGCTTCTCTTACCGATTATAATAGGAAGTCTGCCGAACTTGTCTCTTGCGGCGATGATGCTCTTCTCAGTGAGTATGATAAGGGACATTGTTCCCTCTATCTTTTCCTGAGCATAGCGTATACCGTCCACGAAGGAGTTCTTCTGTGCTATTAAAGCGCCTATGAGGTCGCCCGAGTTGATATTTCCGCTGCTCATGGACTCAAAGTTGGCACAGCCCTTTTCAAGGAGCTCGTTCACGAGCTCGTCCGCATTGCGGATTATACCCACAGAGCAGACAGCGTAAATGCCCAGCTTTGAGCGGACAAGTATAGGCTGGGGGTCTGTATCGCTGATACAGCCGATACAGAGCTTCCCGCGCATTGTCACAACATCGTTTTCAAATTTGGTGCGGAAGGGAGAGTTTTCGATACTGTGGATATTTCTCTGAAAGCCGTGCTCCTCCGACCATGAGGTCATACCTCCGCGTCTTGTGCCGAGGTGCGAATGATAGTCTGTTCCGAAAAATACGTCGGTAACGCAGTCATTTTTTGAAGCTGCTCCGAAAAAACCGCCCATAGCTTATTCTCCCATAAGTCTCTTCATGATTTCCTGATATGCTTCTTCAACGCCGCCCATATCTCTGCGGAAGCGGTCCTTGTCAAGCTTCTCGTGAGTTGTTGAATCCCAGAAGCGGCAGGTATCGGGAGAGATCTCGTCAGCGAGGATTATAGTTCCGTCAGCTGTCTTGCCGAACTCTATCTTGAAGTCGATGAGGTCGATGTTGAGTCCCTTGAAGAACTTTAACATGAACTCATTTACCTTGAAAGCGTACTTTGAGATAGTGTCGATATCTTCCTTTGTAGCGATGCCGAGAGCAAGTGCATAGTAGTCGTTGATGAACGGATCGCCGAGATCGTCGTTCTTGTAGCTGAATTCAAGGATAGGGCAGAGGAGCTGCTTGCCTTCTTCAACGCCCATTCTCTTTGAGAAGCTGCCTGCTGCGACGTTTCTTATGATGACCTCAAGGGGAACGATAGAAACCTTCTTTACGATAGTTTCGCGGTCGCTGATCTCCTCTACAAGATGAGTAGGAACGCCTTCCTTTTCGAGCATTTTGAACATGAAGTTCGTCATCTTGTTGTTGATAACGCCCTTGCCTGTGATAGTGCCCTTCTTCTCGCCGTTGAATGCAGTTGCGTCATCCTTGTAATCAACGATAACGAGGTTAGGATCGTTTGTAGCGAAGACCTTCTTGGCCTTGCCCTCATAGAGCTGTTCCTTCTTTTCAATGTTTGACATTTTAAAATTCCTCCTTGAGAATGTTTAAATGAATATATATGCAATTCCGCATCATTGCGGAGATTGTAAGCGATATCAATGCATAATTCGTAATTAAGGTATGCCTTACGCATTATGGATTATGAATTGAATAAAATAGCTTCCGCAGCTTTGTCGGGTGTTTCCGCGATGTAGTCGGCTCCCGCTTCGGTGAGCTCCTCTGTCGAGCCGTAGCCCCAGAGTATGCCCATGCATTTTATCCCTGTTTTATGTGCGCCGAGAACGTCCTGTCTGCGGTCACCTATCATGAGCACACTGCTCCTGTCGGTGATGCCCGTCTGTGCGAGGACGTATTCTATGACCTCGTCCTTGTAGTCCCGCGAGCCGTCAAGCTCCGCTCCGCCTACGAATTCAAAGTACTGCGACAGTCCGAACCTGTCAAATATGCGTATCGCGTAGACCTGCGGCTTGCTGGTGGCGACCATGAGCCTTTTGCCGCCGTTTTTCAGCCTTTCGAGCATTTCGGGGATACCGTCGTATACGCGGTTCTCGAAAAGTCCAACCTTGGAGTATCTTTCGCGGAATATTTTTACGGCCTGAGCTGTCTGTTCCTCATTCATGCCGCAGAACTCGGCAAAGGACTGCCGTATGGGCGGTCCGAGGAATTTATTGGTATCCTCGGGAACTTCAAAGCCCATCTGCTCTATGGCGTTCACGAGGCATTTCAGTATGCCCTCGGTGGAGTCAGTAAGAGTTCCGTCAAGGTCAAAGAGAAGTGTCGTATATCCTGTCATGTATCAAGTGATATCCTGTTCCAGTCGTCGGTATCGGAGATGAGCCATTCGAGACCGCGTCTGCGCTCGGAAACGGCGTCCGTATTGAGACCGCCTATGGGGCATTTCTTATCTGTCTTCTCGTGCTGGACCACTGCCCAGTGATAGCGGTAGTAGAGATCGAGCATATCAAGTATCTCGTCAGCGCTCCTGAGACTGCATCTGCTTTTGAAGTCATCATAGCTCTCGCTCTGTGACACAAAGCGTACAGCCTGCGGACAGTCGCAGATGTCCTCGGCGTCGGTGATATCGTCCACAAGTCCGAGAGCCCATACCAGTGTCCAGTAGGACTCGTACTCCCATACAACGTCGATAATGTCCTGCTGAACATAGGAGCCGTCAACAAGGCGTCTTTCCTTGGCGTTGAGGCAGTCCCTGACGCCGAAGTAGTCCATGAGACCGGCGAAATAGTTTACATCCTCGTCGTTCTGCTCGCTCCTTCCGAAGCCGACCTGTGTTGAGAGCAGGGCTGCTATGGCGCGTTTGCATATATCGTCAAGGCTTCTGAGCTTTACCTGTGATGCGGGTTCTGTGAGCGGAAGGTTCGGGTTTATGCCGATGCCCTTTGCTGCGATGATCTTTTCAGAGCGTTCTTTCCTTTCGGCGGGTGTCATGATAATACCTCCTTACAGCAGGAAATGCGGTTCGTTTCTTGTCAGAGAGCTGCTATCTGCTCCTGAAGTGCCTTATCCTTTGCGATAACGCCCTCAGCCATTGCCTTCTTCTCGGCAGCAAGCTTTGCGGCAAGCTCCTCGTCTGCTACAGCAAGTATCTGTACAGCGAGAACTGCTGCGTTCTTTGCGCCGTCTATGCCCACTGTGGCAACAGGTACTCCCGGAGGCATCATAACTGTGGCGAGAAGCGCATCGACTCCCTCAAGAGCCTTTGCCTTCATGGGTATGCCGATTACGGGAAGTGTGGTGTGTCCTGCGACTACTCCCGCAAGATGAGCAGCCATGCCTGCGGCGCATATGATAGCGCCGAAGCCGTTTGCTCTTGCATCGGAAGCGAATTTGCAGGCTTCTGCGGGAGTCCTGTGTGCGCTCATTACGCGGCATTCAAACTCCACGCCGTACTTTCTGAGCTCTGTGAGAGCTGATTTTACAACAGGGAAGTCGCTGTCGCTTCCCATGATAACTGCAACCTTTTTTGACATGATGTTTTCTCCTTTGTGTTTTATGTGCGGATCAGTCTGACTGATCGTTGTTTTTCTGCTGTTCATCGGACGCATTTACGGGATATTTCGGCTTTGACCTCTGGAACTTTGCATAGGCGAGGCCGAAATCGGGTTCAAAGCTGCCCGAAAATCTCAGCTCGGCTTTATAGTCGCCGTGGGCGGTCATGGGCAGACCGTCTTCCGTGTACTTCACGTCTGTGCCCGCTTTGAGCGAAACGCCTATCACAAGCGCCTCTTCCTTTGAGCTTATGCTGTATATGTGGAAATCCGACACATCTGTGAGCGTCAGCGAGATGTCCTTTTCATCGGGGAAGATCGCGCTGAACTCTTCATAGCGCTTATTGAGCTTGTCGTCGGGAACCGTCCTGCCCTTTGTGAATGCGTGGTCGAGATAGCCGCCGATATCCGATGCCATTATTTCTATCAGCGCAGGTGTGAGCTTCGCCAGCAGATGTATGTTGGAGAGCTCGATGCTGAAGGGGATATTGTCGCCTGCCGTACCGTTTACCGAGGCTTTTTTGAAAATAAGCTCGTTTTTTTCCGCGGTATAAGTGTAAACGCCTTTTTCGGAACGGAGCGTGAGCTCGTGTCTGTCAGCCGAGCAGGACTTCCATACTTCGGGGAAGCATGGGGTGAAATCCCTGTAGTATATGGTATATCGGCCGTTATCGGCAGATTTTGCAAGGAACAGGTGAGTTCCGTTTATATCCGCGGGGACTATCTCCGAATACACGAAGGGAACGGTGATATTGCCCTCGTAGTCTATGCAGCCGTACAGCCTTTTGCCGTCAAGACGCTTTGAAGCGACGCAGCAGCTGCTGCCGGTAAAGCTGAGATCCAGCCACTCGGGATAAACAATGACCCTGCTGCTGCTGTCGAGAATACCGAAAAGTCCGTTACTGTCCCTGAATATGCGGTTGCCGTCGCGGTCGGAGTCCTCAAGACTCTCCACAACAGGCTGAGAGCTGCTGTCATATGCGCTTTTTTCCGTTTTTGAATAAAAGCGCGTAATTGCAACTGCAAGTACGATAATGACTATGAACAATACGGAGACAACAAGTCTCATGTTCCTATTCAATGTCTCCGCACCTCCCGGGCAGCGTTATTTGTTTTCGGTCCCTGCGGACTGCTGAGAACTCTGAGCCGCAGCCTTTCGCTGACGATATGTGTCCTCGGTCTCTTTGGTTATATATATGGGACGGTTTTTCGTCTCAAGGTATGTCTTGGAAAGGTACTGTCCCAGTATTCCCACACAGAAGAGCTGAAGTCCGCTGAAAAGGAATATCAGGCAAAGCATGGTGGGATAACCGTCGGGAGCGTCCAGCCAGCCGAATATCGACCTGATTATCGTTACGATGATGAGTACGAATGCGAATGCACAGGTGATTATTCCCAGCAGGGAGGCTATTGCCAGCGGAGCTGTGGAAAATGCCATGATACCCTCAAGGGAGTATTTGAAGAGTCCCCAGAACGACCATGAGGAGGTACCTGCGGGGCGCTCTACGTTCTCGTACTCGATATACTTGGTGTTGAAGCCTACCCAGCTGAATATGCCCTTTGAGAACCTGTTGTACTCGGACATTTCGAGGATAGCGTCAACCATCTGCCTTGACATGAAGCGGAAGTCCTGTGCGCCGTCAACTATCTCGGTCTGGGATATCCTGTTCATTATCCTGTAGAACAGCCTTGCGAACCATGAACGGACCTTGGACTCGCCCTTTCTGCTGACGCGGCGTGTAGTGGCGCAGTCAAACTCTCCGTCCCTTACATAGCTGTACATTTTCGGCAGGAAAGCGGGGGGGTGCTGGAGGTCTGCGTCCATAACGACCACATAGTCGCCCTTTGCGTTCTTGAGACCTGCGTACATTCCCGATTCCTTTCCGAAATTCCTCGAAAAGGAAATGTATCTCACTCTCTTGTCCTTTTCCGCGAGAGAACGGAGCAGATCGAGAGTTGTGTCCTTTGATCCGTCGTTTATGAACAGGTACTCGAATTCGAGCTCGGGGAAGTCCTTTGACATCTGTGCCGATATCTTGGTTATCTCCTCATAGAACATGGGGAGCACTTCCTGCTCATTGTAACACGGAACTACTACTGAAACGAGTTTCACGAATAAATCCTCTCCTTCAAAAGAAGCTTGCGGCAGACCTGCGGAAACACTTTCCCGAGCCTACCAATACACTATTAATAATACAACAAAATCGGCGATAATGCAATAGTAAAATCACTGTTTTTATAATTTTTTACACCTATGTAAAATAATGGCTGTTCAATGCTGTGTTTTTGATACATCTGATAGAATAATGTGGAACAGCAAAGTAACATAAACGACAAAAAAGCCGCGTATCACTCAAAAAACCGTATTATTTTTTATCTAATTAAACGTGAACAATGACAGGGAAAATTGACAAAAAAATCAATAACGATTTGTTATTTTCACTGAAAATTTTAAAAAACGTATATTTTTTCAAGCCATTTCTTAAGAAAGTATTGATTTTTTTTGAAATGTCATGTATAATATACTTGTATAGATATTCGCATTGGAAGCTCTGCGGCACGATCACCCTTGTCAGATCGCGCTGAAGATAGGCGGAGTGCGATTGCGAGCTGGGAAATCGGCATGCCGCTGCCGTAAAGCGGTAACTGCAGTTTAGCAGTGGTGGGGAGAGAATTATGGACATCACACTGGTAACGTCTTCGTTCGATAAGATAGTTCACGGAACCGAGAACGAGAAGAAAACAGGCTGCGGTATCAACCTTATGAAGCCTGAGAACGTAACTCGATTCCACAGAACTTCGAGAATGACAGACCTGAAAGAGATAACCTGCGAAAAATGCAAGGCGAGTCTCGCAAAAAAGCTTATTAAAGCTGATAAGAAGGAAATGGCGCTCCTTCTCAAGGAAGAGAAAAAGCGCGAGAAAATGGGTATGAACGACGCGGGCATCGTTCCGCTCGGAAATACTACGGCAAGGATCACAAGAGACCCGAATGCCAAAGCCAAAGAGGAAGCGGCAAGAAGAAAAGCTCTTGAAGAAGCTAAGCAAGCAGCCGAAGAAGCGAGAAGAGCTGCCGAGCAGGAAGCACAGCAGGCTGCTGAAGCGAACAGCTACGGCTATGCTCCCGAGGCACATCAGAGCACTATCCCCGGTACAGGCGTACCTATGGACGACAGTCTTGCTCAGTTTGCCATAAACCCGCATGAAAATGCACAGCCTGCACCTGCCGAGGACGATTTCCTCGCACAGTTCGCTGTAAACAAGCCCGCCGGAGCAGAGACCGAGCCTTATGCAGCTCCGCCCGCTCATGTCAATGCAGCCGTTCCGCAGGATGACTTCCTCGCACAGTTTGCTATACCGAACCCTCAGGGTGCTCCCGAGCAGGCAGCGCCTTATTACGGTCAGCCTCAGAACTACGGTCAGCCGCAGAATACGGGAGGCTACGATAATGCAGGCGGATATGTTGATATGGGCGGCTATGACGACGCTTACCAGCAGTCGCAGACGCCTGAGGTATCCCATTCCGATGAGGATATCATGAACCTGTTCTCGATCAATCCCGAGCCTGTGCAGGAGAATGTCTTTGAGCAGCCTGCCTACAGCCAGCCTGTATATGAACAGCCAGTTTACGGTCAGCCTGTTTATGACGATGCGGCTTACGGTCAGCCCGAGTACGGCGAGATCGTTTATGACGGATCGGTCTACGGCGACATTAATATCTACGACGGCTCTCAGCCGCTGTATGATGCAAACGGCAACCTCATAGAAGGTCCTATAGTCACTCCCGCGGAGGGATATCAGCCCGTTCCCGAACAGGCTGTGCCTCAGGAGAACGGCTGGGATTATATCACGAGCCAGTTATTCGGCGTAAACGAGGATCCCAACTTCAATGCGTCAGCTCCCGATGATTATCAGGCGTACAGCGACGAAATGGCTGACTTTACTGAGGAAGAAGAGGGCCATTCCGATCCGATAACCGAAAACCTGTACCTTGGAAACGGCGTTCTTTCAGCTACATACGGCATCGAACAGCCTTTGGCCAATGTTCCTCATGCCGAGAATATCGCTGCTCCCGAGGCAGATGATCTTCCTTCGGCTGAAAGCGTTGCAGCAGCAGCCCTTGACGGTGCGCCAAAGGTAGACGACATCGTTGCTCCCGAAACTGTTTCGCTCCCGTCGGCTGAAAGCCTTGCGGCAGCAGCCCTTGAAGGAGTTCCCACGGTTGAGGACATTACAGCTCCCGAATTCGATACCCTTCCTCCTGTTGAGGACAATTCGGTTCCCGAGCTTGATGATATCACGGCAGTTCCCGACTTATCAGCACCTGCCTTCGACAGCTTCTCTAAGGCGAGAGATGAGGAAGCAGCCGTGCTTGATGATATTTATGAAGCAACATTAAATCAGCCTGTTAAGGCAGAAGAGGAGTATGATTACTATATGAGCGATTTCAATAATAACGGTGCACCAAACGGTGCAGAGATAAACGGTGCGGAGCAGAAGCAGGCACAGCAGCCTCAGATCGTAAAGGTTCCGCAGTTTGCAGGATATGACGCTAATAACCAGCCTGTATACAAGTACGTTCAGATGAGACTTGCAGGATACGATCAGAACGGCAAGCCCGTTTTCGTTCCGCTCAATGCTCAGCAGAGACCCGCAGCTCCCGCACAGCAGACAGCTGCACAGGCTCAGAGAGCAGCATCAGCTCCCGTACAGCAGGCTCAGGTGAAGTCTCCTGTTCCGAGAAAGCCCGTACAGACAAACGGCGCTCCTACTGCAAATATCTCCAAGATCGCAGTAAATCCGCACGCAAAGTCAACTTCACAGGCTTTCATCAACGCTATCGCAAGCTCGCGAGAGTACGCTGACAAGAACCTCATCGAGACACAGGGCCTCCAGGCTAACAGCCCCGTACTTACCTCCGTTGAGGACGTTCTCTCAACAATGGGCGATGATTCCGCAAAGAGAAGACAGGTTCAGCAGGCTCAGCAGAACGTTCCCGTATTCGACGAGTACAAGGCTCCCGTAAAGCAGGGCTTCAGAGGAAATTCAACTCCGAGAGCAATGCAGCCTCAGCCTATGGACGCTCGCTACATGACAAAGGCAGAGCTCAAGAACAAGAAGAAGCAGGACAAGATCGACGCCAAGTTCAGAAAGGAAATGTCCAAGAGAGGCTTCTGAGCATAAAAAGTACTTCCGATGAAATGAGGAAAAATCATAATGGCAGAAAACAAGATCCTCGCAGAGCTGAGAGCAAAGCTCACAGGCTCTGCCGAGGACGATAATAAATTCCTTCGTGCAGAAGCCGAGCGCTATGCACAGGAGAAAAATCTGGAGGGCGTTGACGCTGCTACACAGCTCCTTATCGAGATAATGCCCCCCGAACAGAAAGCAGAGATAGACAGACTCACTCACGTTGACGGAATGCGCCTTGACGAAATGCATGACAAGATCAGGCAGCTCATCAAGGAAAAGGATATGACCGAGGCAAAATCACTTGCCGAGCGCCTTTACAAGAAGATACTCGTTGATTACAAAAGCACCGATACCGCAAAGTTCGTGTCGCTCAGAAATCCCTTCGAGGATAACCTTTATCAGCTGAGATACAAGCCCGATAAGGTACTGAACCGCACACCCTTTGATTTCGGTACTTTTATAGCTACATACGGCTATCTGCTGGTCGAGACAGGCTCTCCCCTTGATGCTATACCTGTCCTCGAAAAGGCTATGGAGTACAATCCCCTTGACTGCGGTCCGAGATTCGAGCTCGCGGAGGTGTACAAGCTCCTGAAAAACAAGAGAATGATACTTGAGACATCAAGGGAAACTCTCAAGGTCGCTTCTTCGCCTGTGGCTATCGCAAGATGCTACGCAAATGCCGGCTATGCGCTGACTGAGATGGGCGAGTACGACGACGCTTTTGCATTCCTTACAGCAAGTGTGCTGTTTGCTCCGCATCCTGCCATTCCATACGAAATGAGAGATGTCGTTGACCGTAAGGGAGCTCCCATAAAGCAGCCTACACGCGAGGAAATGATCGAGGCTATGAAGAAGTACAACTTCGAGTTCGGTCCCAATGAGGAGGTCGTTTCCGTAGCTGCTCAGCTTTCGGCAAATTACCTCATGGACGAGGATATTCCCAATGCACTGAAGGCTCTTAAAATGACCTACAACCTCACACGGGATGAGAAGGTCAAGGAGATAATCCTGAAATACGAGCCCGACGCCAAGACTCTTGCGGAAGAGTATGAGAGCAGCGGCGGTGCAAAGATTACACAGACGGTCAACGAGTCACCCGAAAACTGACCGCAAGTGCGCTTTCGCTCAGAAAGCGCATTTTTTGTGCATAAAAACGCTTTTTTCGGGGAATATATCCTCGGGAGATGATCTTTATGAGCAGAAATAAAAAGAAAATACCCGTTCCCGATCCCGAAAAGGAAGAGTATGAGTGCCCTGCCGCCTCATGGGGCGATATGACGGGGCTTGTACCCTATACTGCCGGAAACAGCGGCGAGAATAGCTCCTGCGGCGGGAAAAAAGAATAAGTTAAGTGAGAAGCTGCATGGAGAAGTCCGTGCAGCTTCTGCAATATGCACAAATAACCCCCGACCAAATTGACGAAAGTGCTGAATTTCAGAAAAAATACTTTATTTACTACTTAAAGCATGGTATAATAGTCATTGTTAATTTAATTCGTTAAAAAACGAAAAAGAGGAAAATCGGCTTCGGAACAGGCGTCCGAAAGCTTAATAAAACAGGGGGAGCATATGAAAAACGGTGTAAAAATGCTCGATATTGCCAATAAGCTCGGTGTGAGTGTGGTAACAGTCTCAAATGCTCTTGCAGGACGTGACGGCGTAAGTGAACAGATGAGGAAAAAGATCTGCGAGACTGCCGAAAAAATGGGTTACAAGCCATCAAATACAAAGAGCGAGAAAAGAAGGATAACTCCGCCGAAAAACGGGAAAAATGTAGGCATACTCACCTCTGAGCGCTTCGTGGGCGCAAGAGGTACGTTCTACTGGGAGCTTACCGCAAGCATATCAAATCAGCTCTCACAGATAAACGTCTGCACAGTATATGAGTGCGTGAACTCAGTAAACGAAAAGAACGGTATACTGCCGAATATGGTGACCGAGGGCAAGGTGGACGGCGTTATTGTCATCGGTCAGGTGCACAGAAAGTACATAGAGTGCCTCAGCAGGCTGACTATACCGCTTATTTTCGTGGATTTCTACGACAACAGGTATAAGGTGGACGCTGTTCTCTCGGATAACTTCAACGGGGGCTATATGTTGACGGATCACCTTGTGGAAAAGGGTCACAGACGTATCGGCTTCTTCGGTACGCTGAATGCTACAAGCAGTATAAACGACCGCTATCTCGGCTATCTGAAATGCATAATGGAAAATGATTTTGAGTTCCGCAAAGAGTGGATAATCGGCGACAGGACAAAGCAGGGCGTACTTATCGACGATCTTCAATTCCCTGATGATATGCCCACAGCTTTTGTGTGCAACTGCGACGAAACGGCTTTCAGGGTAATATCGGCTCTCAAGACCAAGGGAATACGTGTTCCCGAGGATATAAGCGTTGTAGGATATGACAATTATACAGTGTCAAGTATATGCATTCCGACTATAACAACAGTTGAGGTCGATCTTACTAAAATGGCTGAGGTATCTGTTGGGATAATGGCAAAAAAGCTGGCTGATCCTACATATTCCGAGGGCAGACGCATCATCAGCGGAAGGCTCATCGAGAAGGAAAGCGTTCTGGATATCAGCGGAAGCTATACAGAGGAGCGTTCCAATGCTTTGTAATAATTTCATCGGACATCTTAAAACCGTTATTCAGCACAGACATCAGGTCTTTATACACTGTGTGAAGGCAGGAATACCCGTGAGGGGGATGCTCCATGATCTGTCGAAGTTCTCGCCTGCGGAGTTCATCCCCGGAGTGCGCTATTTTCAGGGAAACCGCAGTCCCAACGAGCGTGAGCGCGAGGTGGACGGCTATTCAAAGGCGTGGATGCACCATAAGGGCAGAAACCGTCACCACTTCGAGTACTGGACGGACTACAACATGGATACAAAGCAGCTCGAACCTGTGGAAATGCCCGATATATTCGTGTTCGAGATGTTCTGTGACCGCGTTGCGGCTTCAAAAATATACAACAAGGAAAAATATAACGATTCCATGCCGCTGGAGTACTACCTCCGCGGCAAGCACCGCCGTATAATCGAGAAAAAAACGGCACACAAGCTGGAATTTCTGCTGACTATGCTGCGTGATAAGGGCGAGGACTACACCTTCCGCTATATCCGCAGACAGGTGAGAAGATCAAAGTAATCGTTACCGTTCGAGAGGCGCACTTTGTGCGCCTTGTTGTTTGGAATGAAAATTGCGGAAAGGAGAACGCAAATGAACCCAAGACTGCCGTATCTGCGCGAAAAAACGTCAAAGCTGACTGCCTCGCCCGGAGTGTACATCATGCGTAAAAAGGACAGCTCTATCATTTATATCGGCAAAGCCAAGAACCTGCACAACCGTGTGAGCAGCTACTTCCGCGAAAATCCCGACCACACGCCGAAAGTCGCGGCAATGGTCGCAAATGTGCATGACTATGATTTTATCGTCACCGACAGCGAGTTTGAGGCTCTGCTGCTTGAATGCAGCCTTATCAAGCAGCATAAGCCCAAGTATAATATCCTCCTGAAAGACGATAAGGGATATCATTATATCCGTATTTCCGACGAGGAGTTCCCTCGTATCACCAACGAAAAAAACACGAAGCAGAGCGGTACCTACCTCGGTCCGTACACCAGCGGCTTTATAACAAAAGAAGCCGTAAACGAGGCGAACCGTGTGTTCATGCTGCCAACCTGCAAGAGGAGATTTCCTCAGGATTTCGGCAAGGGCAGACCTTGTCTGAATTACCATATAAAGCTGTGCATGGGCGTCTGCCGCGGAAAGATAAGCGCCGACGACTACAGGAGCGCTGTGGATCAGGCTGTGGAGTTTATTAAGAGCGGCAGTGCAGAGTCCGTGGAGCGTATGCGCTCGGAAATGGAACGGGCGGCTGAGGAGCTTGACTTTGAAAAGGCGGCCATGCTCAGGGACCGCATCACAGCGGTAAAAAAGGCTTCCGAAAAGCAGAAGATAATCAACAGCGGAGTGGAGTCTGCTGACGTTATCGGCATCGCCGAATTTTATGACGGACTGTATATTTCTCTGCTCATGTATCGTGAGGACAGACTGTACGACAAGGCAGTTTTTGAGTTCCCGATACCCGACAGGGACGAGGATATCCTCGGGCAGTTCATGCTGCAGTTTTATTATAAAAAGCCCGATATACCGAGAAATATCATAGTTGACCATATCCCCGCGGACAGCGAGCTGCTGGTCGCCATGCTTGAGGAACAGGCAGGTCGGAAGGTGAAGCTCCATGTGCCGCAGAAAGGACGTCAGCTTGAGCTGCTCAGGCTTGCAAAAAATAACAGTGCGGAATATGCGGCGCTGAAGAATTCACGCACGGGAAAAGAGGTCATAGCCCTCGAACAGCTGGGACAAAGCCTCGGTCTGTCAAAGCCTCCGCGGTATATCGAAGCCTACGATATATCCAACCTTTCGTCGGAGTCCATGGTGGCGGGAATGGTGGTCTTTGAGGACGGCAGGCCGCTGAAAAAAGCCTACAAGCGCTTTACCGTGAAAGAGCAGGAGCTCCAGAACGACTACGGAAGTATGCGTGAGGTGCTGAAAAGACGGCTCATGCACATAGTTACGGGGGAGGGGGACGAGTACTTCACGAGGACTCCCGACCTTATACTCCTCGACGGCGGAAAAGGTCACGTAAATGCCGTAGCACCGCTGCTTCGGGAGCTCGGACTCGATATACCCGTATTCGGAATGGTCAAGGACGACAAGCACCGCACCCGAGCCATTGCAACAGGGGGCAGGGAAATACAGATAAACAGCCTGAGAGCGGTATTCGACCTCGTTACGAGGATACAGGACGAGGTGCACAGATTTTCGGTGAGCTTCATGCACTCGCGGCACAAGAAAAAGACCTACAGCTCGGAGCTGCTGAAAGTACGCGGCATAGGCGAAAAAAAGGCGGCGAAGCTGTTCATGAAGTACAAGACCATAGCCAACCTGAGAAACGCATCTCCCGAGGAGCTTGCGGCTGCTGCGGGAGTAAGCATTGAGACTGCAAAAGAGCTGTGGGATGTCATTCGTGAAATGTGAGCAAATAACATAACACGGTTGAAAAGTCTATATTATAATAGTATACGGAGCGCCGTTTTTGAAAGCGGTGCAGGGCTATTGTTAAAAAAATGAACCTGTCCACAGAATTCGCTCCCTTTTTTGCCTTTAAGGATTACGTTTTTAGTGCAAGAACGTGCAAAATGCCTAAATATGAATAAAGCAAATTGCCGCAGTTCACAATTCTGTAAAAATAAGATAAAAAAAAGGTGTTTTATGTTGCATTTTGAAAGTGGGTGTGATATAATTATTGTGGAAGTTTAACAATGTTTGGTACGCGGGTGTTTGTACCTTATATTGTGCTGTCTTCGTGCTTTTTGTTTTGTACAATAATAGCCGTTTATTTAATGTGATATTACTGAGGGTATATAACTTAGTTAATATTGATAAAAAACGGCGGATTATTTATGTCAAAAAAGCGATTGAAAAGTAACACTTAAAATGTTATAATTGTTATTATTAAGGCAGTGAGAAACGTTCATCACAAGTAATAATTTTATGGAGGTGGTTTCATGAGGAGTTTTTCTTACGTTGCTCAGGATGCAAGAGGCGCGCAGAAACGAGGAATCATTACTGCGGAATCTGAGCAGGAATTCTTACAGAAAGCCAAGGAAAGAGGCCTTTATGTCAAGGATTATAGGGAAAGCGATTCAAGTGAAGCAAAATCGATCTACAAGTTTAAAACCAAGGAGCTGGCATTCAACTGCAGACAGCTTGCGGCGATGCTGACGTCAGGTCTTACTCTTGTAAAAGCTATCGATATTCTGACAAAAGAACAGGAGGGCGAAAAAGCACGAGCCATTTGGCAGGATGTGTACGAAAACGTTCAGAAGGGTGAATCCTTCTCCTCTACACTGGAAATGCACGCAGGTTCTTTCCCGCCGTTCCTGATCTCAATGGTCGGCGCAGGCGAGAGCAGCGGTTCGCTGGATATCGTTATGCAGCGAATGTCAGATCACTATGCGAAGGAAAACAAACTCAAGAATACCATCAAGAGCGCCATGATCTATCCTATCATACTTCTGGTACTCTGCGTTGCGGTAACTATCCTTCTCTTTACTTTCATCATGCCGACGTTCATTGATATGTTTGAGAGCAAGGATGATATGCCGTTCCTTACAAAGTGCCTCGCTGCGATAAGTGACTTCCTCAAGACAAAATGGTATATCCTTATCGGTGTTGTCGCTGCATTGGTGGCAGGCTTCATCTATGCTATGAAGGTGCCGAAATTCAGGCTGAAATTTGACCGAATGCTTATTAAAGGACCCGGTTTCGGTCCCCTTATCACAAAGATCTATACAGGTCGATTCTCACGTACACTTTCTTCACTGTACTCGAGCGGTCTTCCCATGGTCGAGTGCCTCGAAAGAGCATCTTCCATTCTCAACAACAGCTATGTTGATCAGAAGTTTGAAGAGGTAATCGACGAAGTTAAACAAGGTGAGCCGCTTTCGGCTGCTATCACACGTACAGAGATATTCGAGCCTATGTTCTGCTCGGTTATCTACGTTGGTGAGGAAGCCGGCGCTCTCGATTCTATCCTTGAAAAATCATCTGATTACTACGAAGAAGAATCAGACGCAGCAGTACAGCGTCTCGTTGATCTGATACAGCCGGTACTCATTATCTTTATGGGTGTTATCATCGGACTGGTAGTATGTGGTATCTATCCCGCACTTTACGGTTCGATCGGAACTATCGAAAACGAATAAGAAAGGTGGAAAAGTTTAATGCTTTCATTTGATATTACTGATAGAAATATACGAGTTGTTAAGGGCGTTGAGAGCAACGGAAAGATCAAGATCAGTTCCGCAGCTACCGTAAATGTTGAAGAGGGACTCATCGTCAACGGACACGTAAGAGATGTTCCAGCGGTCGCAACTCTCATCAACAATCTGCTCAAGATGCACAGAATGCCTGATAAGGACGCGATCGTTTCAATCTCATCCAACCTTACGATATTCAAGGAAATGACAGTTTCCAAGAGCAACAGAGGTCAGGACCTCCAGAAAGTCGTAAAGCTCCAGATGCAGGCTGAGCTCAATCTTGACGATTCATACAGCGTATCCTACATCATCGTAGGTGATGCTGACAGCAGCGAAGTAAGCGAGCCTTCATACAAGATCCTCGCTACAGCTTGTCCTTATGAGATCGTAAACAGCTACAGAGAGATGTTCAAGCTCCTCGGAATCATCCTCAGATCTGTAATGATCGGATGCAACTGTATCACAAAGGTACTTCTTGCTGATACAAAGATCAGATCTAAGATGCCTCTCCTCGCTGTTCAGATCGACAACAACTTCATCTCGCTCAACCTTTATGAGCAGGGACAGCTTTCATTCTCACGTTTTGCTTCTATTGATGCTGCCGACTACGGTTATTCAGACGACTATGTATTCGAAGCTGTTAACGAGAACATCTTCCGTATGCTTCAGTTCCACAGAAGCCGCAACACAGGCGAAGCTATCGAAAACGTTATATTCTACGGAGATACTCATGAGTACGTAAGACTTACGGACGAACTTGAAAAACTCGACCTTAAGACAAGTCTTATCAACGTTCCTCCGCAGATCCACGGTCACGAAAATCTTGAATTCTCACTTTACGCCAACGCTATCGGCGCTATGTTCAAGAGAAACAGAGAGATCGAAAAGATCAACCTTCTCGAAACAGACTTCGGTACAGCTGTAAAGAACAAGATGAGAAACGACAATGCAGGTAATGTAGCACTTCTCGCTTCTCTCCTCGGTTCACTTGTTGTAGTCGGTGCAGTCTGGGGTGTATTCACACTCATGAACAACAGCGTAAAGAGCGATATCGAGGAATGCAATGATTATATCGACAGTCCTCAGACAAAGGCAAAGCAGGCTCAGCGTACAAGACTTCTTTCACTTAAGGATACTGTAAACGAGTATTATAACAAGATGAATAATGCCCGTGATGCATATCTTTCACAGCCTGTTCTTGTCGGCGGTACATATGATGAGATCGAAAAGGTCCTCAAGGAGACCTGCGAAAAGCAGAATATCGAGGACAAGAACATAATCAATCCGCAGTATTCCAATGGCGAGATCAAATTCTCCGTTACCTGCGATGCGAATAAGGATCTTAAGGCACAGACACTTCCTTCCGAGTTCATAGACGCACTTCTTGACGATGATATGTTTATGGCAGCTTCCTACGGCGGCTTCCAGTTGGCAACGGTTAAGGAAGAAGGACAGCAAGACAAGGACGTTATCAACTTCCAGGCAAGTGTACAGCTTGTTCCTAATGAAAGTGCATATCATCCTGATTCAAGTTCAAAGGAGGACGAATAATAATGAAACTTACATACAGAGATAAGATAATCGCTGCTGTCATTCTGGCGATCGCTGTTCTTGCGCTGGGCTTCTTTGCACTTATAAGACCAGTTATAAATGACAAGAAAGCAAACGAGAAACAGCTTGCAAAGCTCGAAAAGCAGAAAGCTCAGATCGAAGCTGAAATAGCCGAGATCCCCGGACTTCAGAAAGACATACTCAGCACTCATGAAGCAACAGGCAAGCTCACGGAGATATTCGTTCCTGTTGATGAAATGAAGGACCCTGTAGTTCTTGACAAGTATATGAACAAGATCGCTGAAGAGAATAAGGTAAAACTTCAGTCAATTAAGGTCGCAAATGCAGCTGTAAGTGAAATAAAGTACTATTATTACAGCTATGATGACAAGTACAAGGAAGCAAGACAGGGCGCTGACGTTAACGGTAACCTTCAGGCAACTGATGATGCTATCCATGCAGAGTCCATCAACCTTAAGGACAGACCTACTGCAAAGATACTCAAGACCGATTATGCTATAACAGCATACGGTACAAAGAAGAATATCTGGGATTACCTTGAAGCTGTAAAGCAGATGGATAAGGCTGTAACAGTCAGCAAGGTATCTTTCGGAGATTACACATTCGGTAAGAATGATGCAAAGAAGGCAGGCGTTGAAATGCCTGATTTTGATGACGGTGAAGAGCATAAGATACCTGCCGGCAATAGGGAGATATCAAATGCTGCAACAGCTCAGATCGTTGTTACACTCTATTCAGTATATGAAATGGATAAGCCCAACGTTGATTGATAATGTTGGATTTCCGCAATGGCAAAAGCACCTAATTTCAAACGCTGAGTTATTAAAAATATAACTTGAAAGGCGGTTAGGAAAATGAAAACAGAGAAGAAGAAAACATTACGCGGTTCGGCGTTGTTTACTGTCGTTGCTGTTATGGCGATCCTTATACTTTTCCTGACGGGTACACTTATGCTCGCTACTGCTTCAAACAGAAGAGCGCATAAATCGTATTCCGTATCTCAGGCGAGTTATACGGCGAGATCTGCCATAAGATCGTTCAAAGCAGCATTGGAGGATCCGACCAACGGCCCCGGTATTCAAGCTGCGTTGTACAGCCTCGATCCGAATGATCCCACTGATATACTTGAACCCCAGATCTTAATGGGCGACAATTCAATGGGCAGGATCGGCTACTGGGATAATTCCGGCAACTGGAAAGATAACTGCATCAAGCTTGAGGCAGTTCCCGGCAGAGTTGACTGGGTCTACAACGAGACAAGTGATGAATGGATACCTTATAACGTGATACTCGTTACATCTACTTGCCGACTCGGCCGTGAAGAAGAAACTGTTCGTGCTTTCATAAGCAGGAATACTGAGCCTGAAACACATGATGAGCCCGTATCTGATTCAGAAGTTAAGGGCCTTCAGGAAGCAGGCGGTAATAACTTCCAAAACGGCGGTGATATCTACGGCGGTCTTGGTGTCGCGCTTGCAGACGATCCAAGCGATGGCATTGGTGAATATACGCTGCATAATGAATGGGGTACTCATACGACTCTGAACTTTATTAATGCGAGTATAAAATCAGGAACAAGTACGTTCAAAATTCATGTTGAAAAATCAAATGCAACTCCTGTATCGGGCAATGTTATAATGGGTAGTGTAACTCCTGCCAATGATTCATTTGTCATACTTGAAAATTCTTATGAGATGGCAAAGAATTACAGGCAAAAGGATATCCCGTATTTATATATTGATCAGCTCCTTTATGAAAGAGAACCAACAAGTAACCCTTTCATTAAACCTGCAGACGGAATGACTTCTACAAAGTTCCAGCCATTTAACATCTATTTGGGCACTTTGTATTATCCATGTCAGTTTGAGGCGAGGGCAGACCTTTACCTTATGGATGAGCCCGTTATAAATGGTGCAGGAAAAAGAGAAGTATATCCTGCAGATGGTGCTTATTTTAAGTCGAGAGATGAAGTTTGGTGGCCTGAACATATAATTACTGAAACACCATGGCCAAGTGAATATACATCAGAAGGAGTACAGGCAGTACCTAAAGGTGAAAATTTCTTTGGCTGTGATATTAACGGAGTAGCATCAGATAAAAGCAGAAATCAAGTACAGCTTTACAAATGGGCTTCAAGTACGTTTTCAAGAAAGGATTCGTATGATTCCTTCGGTGGAAATATTTACTGCAAAGGTAATTTTCACTTTGGTGCGGGCATTATCAACGGTAACGTCAGAGTAGAGGGCGACTTCTACCTTCAAGATGTTGTTGCAGATGGTAGCAGACCAAGGATAGAAGGAGATCTTGTTGTAGTAGGAACAATACATGATAATGCACACTATAGCATTGATGATGTAGTTCAGGGTGTTATCTATAATGACGGCCTTGCAAGCGGCGGCGCAGGTGTTACTGTCAGCCTTAAATCAGGTTATGAGAAAGTCGAAAATGCTCTTTTCCCCGGTTATACGGAAATAGAGACAGCTGAGCTTGAGAACCGTGAGCTTAAGGAGGAAAATGGCGAGATTATCATTACTGACGATGGTATTCAGTGTGTAATTGACGGTAATACATATTCGACAACTCCTTATATCCTGACCGTTCCGATTACCGATACCACATACGGCGATTCAAATCCTGCTGTTATTACCACAGATCCCAAAACAAGATATGAAGTTGACAAGGACGGAAAGTTCGTATTTACTGGTGAAGGTGATGAAAGGGCTCCTGTTCAGACAACAAAGGAAAAGCTCTATTTTGATGATGAGGGCATCCCGTGCTCAGAATCAGATGCAAAGGGTACTTATTACATACAGAGTGGTATTCCTGATGTAATGGTTCCGTTCTCAGAGGCAAATACCGTTTCAACAGGCTCAAGTAAGGCTGTTCCTTACAGTGAGTTCCAGAGAATTTACAGTTCAAATGCATATCCTGCAAATATGACCCGTGAAAAGATCTACGGCGAATATCAGGACGGAAAGTTTGTTACTCATTCGGATACTAAGCTTGTAACAACTCTTGACGAAGCACGTAAAGCACTTAGTTGGAATAAGACCGATGGTTCATTTGATAAAACGGTATATCCGTTTACAGAACCGACAGTTGATCCAGATCATATAATAAGCGGAAATCAAACTGGCACACTTGAAATTACAAGACCTGCAGACGGTTTTGAGTGGTATGTTCTTGATAATGTAAGTTTCAATAATGGCGGCGGTATTGATATTGTCGATGCTCCGGGTGCAGTGCAGACAGGCAATAAGAAATACGGCGGAGGAGTTGTTCGCTTCTTCATCAAGGGTGATCTTACATTTAAAACAACTTGTAGGATTAAACTTAAGACTATGCCGCCAACAATAAACTATACCGATGATTTTGGTATTGAGTATTATGGTATGGCGGAAGAACAGGCTGACGGTTCAATAGTAGGAAAATCACACATACAATCTGAAAACTATACTCTTATAGTTGGATCAATAAAGGCACCTTACATGACTATGAGCATGATACAAGGCGAAGGACCTGATACATTTACATATATACCTGAGTCAGGTGTTTCGGTTACTTATAAGCCTGCCATAATAGGAAATGCTCTTGTTGATAAACTGACCGAAGCACGTAACAGTTTTAAACTTGCTTATACAAAGTCAGGTACAGGTTCGAGCCATTCATCAAGTGAAACTGACAGCACAGAAACGACAGCTGACGGCGATTGGGTATTCACCTATATGGCAAGCTGATAAAGGAGGAATGTTCTTATGAAAAAAGGCAAAAAAACTGTAAAGGGCATGACTCTTATCGAAATGATCATTTCTATCGCTGTATTAGCCATGCTTTGTGTAATACTTGCTATGGTCGGTCAGAATATCGACGCAACGGCAAGAGCTACAAACACACTTAAGGATAAGGTCTCCAAGGAGTCTCCTTATGCTGCCAACGGCGTTGCAAAATTCAACGGCAACGCCGGTGAGGTGGAGTTTGCTACACAGACAGGTACTATGGTAGTTCGCGTTCCGGGAAATTACTCCTTTAATGATGTTCCGTATCCCGATCCAAGTGTTAACTTTAATATCGCAAGATATGATACAGAGCAGATCGTTCTTGACGGTAAAAGCGCAAAGGAAAGGAACGCTATCCAAAACGGACCTAACGGCGGTCTTAACCTCAGATTCTACCAGATAGTTACAACAGCGGCTGCTACAACTACAGCACCTACAACCACAACCGCGGCAGCAGAGTGATCGGAGGTGCAGTATGAAGAAAATGGTTAAAAAGGGCTTTACCCTTACGGAACTGATAGTTGTTGTTGCTATCTTTTCGATAATCATGGTAGCAGTAATGTCGCTTATAGATCCTGTATCCAACATCTATAAGAGTACGGCTCTGGCTGAAAGAACATATGCAAATGCTAACAGCATTCAGACCTATGTGCAGACTCAGCTCGAGTATGCGGAGTCTATGGTAGTTGCTACATCAAATAATATCGGCGACGGCGCAGGCGGCGTATCATCAGCAGAGCTTCAGGAGCTTGTCGAGGAATACGGCAGAAGTCACTTTAATTATATCGTTTCTGCCAAGGGAAGATCAGGAGCTGAGGAAGAGCTTGATAGTGTATGCTGGACAAACGGTAATATCCATGTGCTCAGACTGGTAAACAGCGGTGATGACAGAGGACAGGTAATGCACAGTGTATATCCGTTCAGATCAAATGATGATACAAACGGCGGATTTACACTTGTAAATCCGAGCTCGGTCACAGAAGAGCCCATGATAAATCCTGCATTTTTCCAGGCGAGAGATGCCAGATACAACTACACTTACGCTCTCGGTACCTGCAGATTTGTTAATGTGCCTGTTCCTACAGGCGGAGATCCGGATTCAGTCTACAGAGCGCTTGATCGTGATTTTAGGGGATTGGCTCCCGGTGTGGAACAAGCAAATTTCTCAATGTCTATCATTATAGATAAGGCAGGCAAGGATAACAGGGGCTCGATCGATGTGGCTGCTGATGACGGCAATGTTTACAGAGCATTCAGAAGTCCTGCAACGATCCAGGCTGCTCCTATCTCATTGACGAATATCAATACAATAGTAAAGTATTATAAAGATAGTGTGCTGCTTGGCAGACGCAGACCGATAAGACTTAACGGTACCGAGCCAATAGCATATCAGAGCACTATAACTCCCGAAGCAGCTGACGGCTGTGGCTGGAGCTATATCGCAAAAAGAGTTTCAGGTCCGGATTATGGTAAAGAGCTTATATCAAGCACCATAGACTGTACCGAGGATATATACTTCATCTATGCTTATACAGATGAAATGACACCAGGTGCAGCAGTATCGTAAAACTTAATAAAAAAGAACAGGCAGCAGTTAAATGCTGCTGCCTGTGCTTATTATTTTCTTTTTTAAGTATCACTGACCACTGAGTCTTTCGGGAATACTCAGATACCACTGAGCTATCTGATTGCCCCACAAAGAGCCGACGGCAATTCCTATTGCAAGGAAGGGGCCGAAAGCAAACTTTGAATCCTTGGTAACGCGCTTGACGATTATTCCGCCGACCGCAGCGACCATGATCCCGATAAATGTTGAAACGATAACAGCTTGTGTTCCGAGAAAAGCACCGGCGGCGAACATCAGATATGTATCACCCAGTTCAATAGCTCTGAAGTCTTCACCGAATTTCTTCTTTATGATCGGTCGGCTGACTTCTCCTATTATAAAGAAGGGGACGCTGATGATGAACGCTCCGATAATGCGGCTTTTAAGAGTTACGTCTTCATACTCCAGTGAGTGGAGAAGATGGAGAGGTATCGTAAGGACAAATATTACAGCTATCATGCTGATGAATATTTCCTTTGTGTCCCAGTCAATAAAGGCTATGCAGATAAGCAGGGACATCACAACGCAGGTTATTATGGATTTAACATTGATATCCAGAACATAAAACGTCAGGACGTAAAGAAGACCGTTAAGGCTTTCAACTATGGGATAGCGCGGCGATATCTTTGAGCCGCAGCTGTGGCATTTGCCTCTCAGCATTATCCAGCTGAAAACAGGTATCAGATCAATGGGTCTGATCTTTGCACCGCAGGTCATGCAGTGAGAAGCCTTTTCCTTATCTTCCTTTGTCTGCCCTATTCCGAGAATGGATGGGCTGTTTGGATCGGGAAGCCTGTAAATGACTACATTCAGAAAGCTTCCTATACATATCCCAAACAGAAAAACTATGACGTAAAACATGATCTTGAATGGCAGCTCGGTAAATTCATTATGGAGCATATCTTCAAATCCGAACATGATTTTACCCCTCCTTCATATTAAAATGTACATAATATTATTATAACATAAATTATGGAAAATTCAAGTAAAATTTTAGAATACTGCAGCGTATGACGGTACGCTCGGGTATTCAGAAAATAAGCGGAGGTTTTTTATGAGAAACGAGAGAATTGGTGACTACTTAGTCAATCAAGGGCTGATCACAAGCGAGCAGCTTCAGCAGGTTCTTGACGCGCAGAGAAATTCCAACGGTACCAAGAAATTCGGTGACGTTGTAGTTGAACTGGGCTTCATGTCCGAAGTCAATTTCGCAAAGGCTCTTGCAGGAAATCTGAGAGTACAGTACGTTGACCTTGACAACATTGAGATCAATTCCGACGCTGTACAGATGGTACCTGAGGCGCTTGCAAGAAAGCACACTGTAATTGCTATCAATGTACAGGGTAAACGTCTCACAGTCGCAACGAACGATCCTGTTAACTTTATTGTCCTCGAGGACATCAAGGTTTCCACAGGTATGGACACCGTTCCTGTTCTTGCAACAACATCTGCTATCAATAAGGCTATCGGTAAGTGCTACTCAATGCAGAACGTTGACAGCGTTCTTGAGAACGTAAGCGCTATGGGCGGCGACCTCGGCGAAATGAGCGAGGCTGACCTTGAGTCCAAGGACAGAGTTGAAAGCGCTCCTATCGTTAAGCTCGCAACTACTATCGTTGAGAACTCCTACAGAGCAGATGCGACCGATATCCATATCGAGCCCTTCGATAAGTATACAAGAATCCGTATCCGTGTAAACGGTGACCTCGTTGAACTCATGAACATTTCCAGTGCAGTTCACAGCGCACTTACAACACGTTTCAAGCTCATAAGCGGTATGAACATCGCTGAAAAGAGAATCCCGCAGGACGGCCGTTTCACACAGGTCGTTGACGGCACGACCCTTGACGTCCGTGTATCCTCACTTCCTATGGTACACGGTGAAAAGATCGTTATCCGTATCCTTTCAACAGGACAGATAGCACTCCGTAAGATCACCGACCTCGGTATGTCGGATTACAACTATACACTGTTCGAGTCAATGCTGAGAGTTCCTCACGGCGTTATCCTCGTTACAGGACCTACCGGTTCAGGTAAAACAACCACACTTTATGCGGCTCTCGGTGAGATCGCTAAGCCAAACGTAAACGTCGTTACCGTTGAGGACCCTGTCGAAAAGGCTATCGATGGCATTAACCAGTGTCAGGTTAACGTAAAGGCAGGTATGACATTCGCAGCTGCTCTTCGTTCTATCCTCCGTCAGGACCCTGACGTAGTAATGATCGGTGAGATGCGTGATACCGAGACTGCCGATATCGGTATCCGTGCCGCTATCACAGGACACCTTGTTCTGTCGACCCTCCATACCAACGACGCTGCTTCAACAGTTGTACGTCTGGTTGATATGGGTGTAGCTCCTTACATGGTTGCTACTTCTATCATCGGCGTTATCGCTCAGCGACTCCTTAAGGTCCTTTGTCCTGAGTGCAAGAAACCGAGAATGTCAACTCCCGAAGAGAACGAGCTTATGGGTATCGACCATTCTATCCAGATATTTGAGCCGGGCGGATGCCCTGTATGCAATAACACAGGCTACAGAGGAAGAACCGCTATCCATGAGATCATTCACTGTACCGCTAAGGTCTCATCCATCATTGCAGCTAACGGCAGCAAGGAAGAGATCGAAAAGGCAGCTAAGGAACAGGGAACCAAGCTTCTCCGTGACAACGCTTCCGAGCTTGTACAGGCAGGCGAAACATCAATAGACGAGCTTGTAAGAACAACATTTACAGTTTAATAGCTTGCAGGGAGGATAATTAATATGGCAATCGAAATACATAGAATACTTGACGAGGTCAGACTCCTCGGCTGTTCTGACCTTCATTTTACAGACAGGATCGCTCCTGTAGTACGTCTTAACGGTACACTCAGAACAATGCGTTCGCAGTACCCTGAAATGGATGAAGAGGAAATACTCAACATCGTTCATCAGATGACTAACGACGCTCAGCAGACAAGCATCAACAACCACCACGATACCGACTTCTCATTCACAACAAGAAGCGGCTACCGTCACCGTGTAAACGTATATTTCCAGAAGGGTAAGCCTGCTATCGCTATCCGTCTTCTGAGAAACGATATTCCTACTCTCGAGGATCTCGGACTTCCTCCGATACTCGCAGATTTCGCAATGCGTCCCCGTGGACTCGTTCTCGTAACAGGTCCTACCGGTTCGGGTAAATCTACTACCCTCGCAGCTATGATCGACTTCGTTAACCTTAACAGAAGCGCTCACGTAATCACTGTAGAGGATCCTATCGAGTACGTTCACGATCATAAGAGATGTATGGTAAACCAGAGAGAGATCGGCGACGACGTTGGAAACTTCGCCCTCGCCCTCAGAGCTGCCCTCCGTGAGGACCCTGATGTAATCCTCGTAGGAGAAATGCGTGACTTCGAGACTATCCAGGCTGCCGTAACCGCTGCCGAAACAGGACACCTCGTTATGTCAACACTTCATACCACATCAGCAGCTGATACAATCAACCGTATCATCGACGTTTACCCCGAGCATCAGCAGCAGCAGATCAGAACACAGCTCGCTAACAACCTCGTAGCTGTTATCTCACAGACACTTATTCCTAAGAAGGACGGTTCGGGACGTATCGCTTGTATGGAAATACTTAACGTTACAGACGCTATCTCCGCTATGATCCGTGATAACAAGATCCACCTTGTACAGTCTGCTATCCAGACAGGTAAGCAGCAGGGCATGATGTCTCTGGATATGGAGCTCGCAAGACTCGTTTCCAGAAATGTTATCAGCGAGGTAGACGCTCTCGAGAAGTGTCTCGACAAGACAGAGTTCTATCGTTTCCTTGCACAGTTCGGCGGCGGCGGAAGAAGTATGCCGTCACCTCAGCCAAATCAGATGTAAGATTAGTGATTTTTATAATACCGTCGGAATTACACCGACGGTATTATTTTTAGGGAATATTACAGATGAATAAAATTTTCAATGAAAAATTTCTCTCCGAAATGAAGTCTAAAACCTCAAATTTCACTCCAAAACACAGTTTACATTTTGTATAAACAGTTGTGAATATAACAAATACTAAATTAAAGATTTAATTTATTCATAAAAACTTGTGCAACTCGACGAAAACGACAAAAAAAATATGCCGATTTACCGTTCCGATGTAAAAAGTGCCTTTAAATATGGATTTTTTTCTTGGAATCTGTTGACATATTGTGAATAAGGTGATATACTATAATCACAGGGAAGGGAAAGGGAGAAAAAAATCCCCGGACCTAAAAATCGAGTGGAAGCAAAGCTTTCACAAATCTATATTTTAAAGGAGGGTTTTCTTATGAAAACTACAAAGAAAGGTTTTACACTTATTGAGCTCATCGTTGTTATCGCTATCATCGGTGTTCTCGCAGCAATCCTCGTTCCTTCAATGCTCGGCTATGTAAAGAAGTCTAAGGTTTCTTCAGCTAACTCAGCTGCAAGCTCAATCCAGAAGGCTATCAATACAGCTCTCATCGAAATGGACGAAGAGTATGAGGACGGCGCAGACGTAACATCTATCACTCGTGCAAGAGATGCAGATGAAATCACGGCTGATGGTACAGATAATGATGATGCTCTTTGGACAAAGATCAAGCACTACATGGATAAGGCTAAGAAGTGTGCATTCGTTGCAAACTGCGACGGCGGTGCAGTTCAGGCTGTAGCTGTAGCTCTCGATAAGAAGTACACAGGTACATATCCTTCAGGCGTTGTTACAGTTGACAACTATGGCGACTACAGCGCTGACGATGCTGACGGTCTTGACACAGCACTTGATGCTGCTATGACTAAGCTTACATCTTGATCGGTTGAGTAAAACCTATTAAAGTTTAACTTGAAAACAAAGGCTCCTCCCAGTAGGGAGGAGCTTTTTTTGTAACAATAATTGTATTAAAAATAGCAATAATGGTATAAAAAATTCATATTTTATAGCAAGAAAGTTATTGACACGTCAATAATTCTCTGATATAATATGTATCAAGCTTAGCAATAAGCGCCTATTCATGATTGAATGGATAAGAATGCGGGAATGCTTCTCGCGCACAATGAAAAGGAGGATATTTATGAAAAAGCAAAAAGGCTTTACCCTTATCGAACTCATTGTCGTTATTGCTATCATCGGTGTACTCGCTGCAATTCTTGTTCCGTCAATGCTTGGATATGTCAGAAAATCAAAGATATCATCAGCAAACTCAACAGCAACAACAATCCAGAAAGCGATCAATACAGTACTCCAGGAGATCGACGATAACTATGAGGTAGGTACGGAGATCGAGTACTTTGAAAGATCAGGCAACTCAAGCACAGATACAGTTACGACCGAGCCATCTATTGATGACGTAGTGAGCAATGAGGTGCTTTGGAAAATGATAACAAAGTATCTTGATTCGGGCAAGGCAAGAAAGCTTCGCTTCAAAGCGATCTGCGAAAGCGGTTCTTGCAATTATGTAGGTGTAAGCATAAGCAAGGCTTATACAGGAACTTATCCTACAGGTGTAGTGACCGTTGAAAACTTCAAGGAATACGCAGACGATTATGAAGCTGCCTGCGAAGATGCAAAGGACAAGTACTCTGCCTGATCTGTTTATAAGAACATTGAAGAGACCCTTTATAACGCAAGGGTCTCTATTTTTCTTAATGGTGAAATTCCACAATAAACAATCAGCAAATTTGTGGTACAAAAATCCACATTTCTATTGACAAAATATGAATTGTGTTATATTATATAAGTAGATAAATTTTATTTATATTTAGCCGCAGTGCGGCATAATGCAGGAAAGCGGAAATGAGGAAAAGCCGAACGGCTTATTAAGGGGGAAATGAAAATGAAAAAGAGGAGAAACGGCTTTACGCTTATCGAGCTGGTCGTGGTCATTGCAATTATCGGTGTTCTCGCGGCGATACTTGTTCCGTCCATGGTCGGCTATGTAAAAAAGTCAAAGGTGTCGTCGGCAAATTCCGAGGCGAATTCGCTCCAGAAGGCGATCAATTCCGTGCTCATCGAGCTTGATGAGGAATATGACAGCGGCTCGGATATCACGGCAATCGAAAAATCAGACAGAGACTCGAACGAAGTGAGCATTACTCCGTCCTCTGCCGAGACCGAGATCGGCAAGGACGTAATGTGGAGTAAGATCTCACATTTCCTGAACAAGTCAAAAAGATTGACTTTCAAAGCCGAATGTGAAGGCGGCGCTGTAAAGGCTGTTGCTGTATGTTCCGACAATACGTACACAGGAACATATCCTTCGGGAGTTGTTACTGTTGACAACTTTACGGATTATAAGGGCGATTATGAAAAAGCCCTTGCAGACGCACTTACAAAGCTCACTACATAAGTAGTGAAAAATGCCGATAATTAACAGCTGAAAAAAGGCTTTTTTGTGTGTAACAGACTAAATGCACAATAAAGCGGCGAAAAAATTGTTACCGATTACTTATTTTATTATTGACAAAGTGTGAACTTTTTGATATAATATATATGGAAATTTGTATTGGGAGGTGCATGACGATGAAGACAAATAGGTCTAAAAAAGGCTTCACCCTTATGGAGCTTATAATCGTTATTGCAATAATTGGAATTTTACTCTCCGTTATGATCCCGACGTGGGGATATTTTATAACAAAATCCCGTGAAAGGAATGCCAACTCAAAGGCAAAGATAATCTTCACGGCAGCTCAGACGGAGATCACAAGGATAGCTGCAAGAGAGCGTACAATGGATGCCGATGATCAGTACATAACGAACGGTGATTTTTACTTCTATTCGCATAACGGAAACGGCGCAAAGTGCAATGCTGACGGTTCGGCTTTATCAGATACCGACAATGCCAAGTATGCACCGAGCAACGCAAGCTTCGGAAGAGCTGTTGCGCGTATAGCGGACGAAGAGGGCTTCTATAAGATATTCGTTCACAACTATATTGTTCAGTCGGTAATTTATTGCAACGTTGAGTCGGGCAGATATAAAGGCACTTATCCTATGACTACAGATCAGCTGAGTGAAGATGATCTGGATACTGTCAGAAGCGGCGATGTTAATGAGATGAATATGTCTCTTATGGTTTTCAGAACCGAAGAAGGCGCATAATAAAATGGACTTGGTTGCAGTCGCATATGCGGCTGCAATTTTTTTTATATATTGAGCTGTTGATGTATAGTTTTCAACAGTAATGTGGTTAGAAAGTTGAAAAGTTTGTGCTTGACAATATTCGAGAAAAAGTGTATAATTTAATTACTGTCCGACAGATACGGAAAAGTCAAGTGAGAAAAAATTGAAAGAAATTTTTAAAAAGTACTTGACAAGACCGACAGACAGTGATATAATATTAAAGCTGTCCCGCGAGGGATAGGAAACAGCATCTTGAAAATTGAACAATGCGAAGAAAAGAAAAACGACCCTTGAGATT
>NZ_CAMKRR010000012.1 GCF_946415235.1 uncultured Ruminococcus sp.
CCGACGACCTACGCCTTACCAAGGCGTTGCGCTACCGACTGTGCCACATCAGCATCAACATTTAATATTATACATCAGCGGCAAGCAAAAGTCAATAGTGACTTATATTATTTTTTATGTTAACCAAATATTTTCAAAAAAATTTTCAAAAAAGGCTTGACAAGCGATTTGATTTCTGATATAATATTAAAGCAGTCACGAAACACTGCAATGCGAGTGTGCTGGAATTGGCAGACAGGCACGTTTGAGGGGCGTGTGTCGACAGACGTATGGGTTCAAGTCCCATTACTCGCACCAAGCGCGGTTTAGGAATCTAAACCGCGTTTTTTTGTATGCAAAGCGTTTGCCTTATGGTAAACGCTTTTTTGTGCAATTGATTTTTTACGCGGAACATGGTATAATAAACATGATATTACGGAAAAACAAGGAAGTTTATCTATGATATATACAGTAACATTCAATCCTGCCATCGACTATGTTGTACGCACGGACGGTGTAAAGCTGGGCAGTGTGAACCGCGCGGTCTCCGAGGAGATGTACTTCGGCGGCAAGGGTATAAACGTATCCGCAGTTCTTGCGGAGCTTGGTGTAAAGTCGAGAGCTCTCGGCTTCATTGCGGGCTTTACGGGAGAAGCTATCGAGCGCGGCGTGAAGGATATGGGTATCGAGACCGATTTCGTCCGCCTGAGAGAGGGCAATTCCCGTATCAATGTAAAGCTGAAGGACGCAGAGGAGACCGAGATAAACGGACAAGGTCCCCATATCGGAAGTGAAGCTCTTGAGGAGCTCTTCTCCAAGCTCGGCAATATCCGGAACGGCGACACGCTGATACTTGCGGGAAGCATACCGAACAGCGTCCCGTCTGACATATATGAAAAGATACTTTTGAGCCTTTCGGGCAGAGATGTGCGCTGTGCAGTTGACGCTTCGGGAAAGCTCCTGCTGAATGTGTTAAAGTACCGTCCCTTCCTCATAAAGCCCAATAATTTCGAGCTCGGTGAGCTTTTCGGAGCTGAGATAGCTTCCGATGAAGATACCGTACACTATGCAGAGAAGCTCCACACTATGGGAGCTCGTAATGTACTGGTGTCAATGGCGGAAAAAGGAGCTCTCCTCCTTGACGAAAACGGAAAGATACACAGGTGCGGCATCTGCAAGGGCGAGCTGAAAAACTCCGTAGGTGCAGGAGACTCCATGCTTGCGGGATTTATGGCGGGCATCGCTGACGGTGACTATGACCGCGCACTGAGGCTCGGCACTGCCTGCGGCGGAGCTACCGCCTTTTCCGACGGACTTGCAAAAAAAGAACTGATAGAACAGCTTATGAAACAACTCTGAAAGGAGCAGACTATGGACAATAAATACCTCAGTCTCCTTGCAAAGGAGTACCCCACTATAGAAAGCGCCGCAAGCGAGATAATCAACCTTTCGGCAATACGCAGCCTGCCAAAGGGCACGGAATACTTTTTCAGCGATATCCACGGCGAATACGAAGCCTTTCTGCATATGCTCAGGAGCGCTTCGGGCATGATAAAAATAAAGACCGACCTCGTTCTCGGAAAGACAGTTTCCGCCCGTGACCGTCAGCAGCTTGCGGAGCTCATATACTACCCCGAAAAGGAGATAACCCGTCTTACCAACAGCGGCGAGATGTCCGACGAATGGAAGCGGCTCAGCATATACAGGCTCATACTGGTCTGCGAGACTGTTTCCGCAAAGTATACACGTTCCCGTATCAGGAAGCGTATCCCCGAGGATATGGTGTACATACTTGATGAGCTTCTCAACGTCACCGAGGACGTAAACAAGGACTATTACTATGATGAGATAATCAGCGCTATCATCAGCACAGGCATTGCCGAGACTTTCATAATCTCCCTGTGCAAGCTGATACAGTCCGTATGCATAGACAAACTGCATATCATAGGCGATATTTTCGACAGAGGCCCCCGAGCGGATATAATACTCGACGAGCTCATGAAAATGCACGATGTGGATATACAGTGGGGCAACCACGACATCTCGTGGATGGGAGCTGCTGCGGGAAATCGCGCCCTTATCGCAAATGTTATCAGAATAGCCATGAGGTACAATAACTTCGACGTCCTTGAGGACGGCTACGGCCTTAACCTGAGAGCTCTTGCGGTATTTGCCGCCGAGACCTACGAGAATGATGAGTGCAGGCTCTATATGCCCAATGCGCTCGACGACAATATATACGACCCCGTTGACCTTAAGCTTGCGGCAAAGATGCACAAGGCGATAACGGTCATACAGATGAAGCTGGAAGGTCAGATGATAGCAAAGCACCCCGAATGGGAAATGTCCGACCGCGACCTCTTCGGCAGGACCGACTTCGTAAACGGGACTGTCACCGCAAACGGAAAGCCCCATGAGCTTCTTGACAGGAGCTTCCCCACTGTTGACCCGAAGTCTCCTCTCACTCTATCAGAGGGTGAGGAAGAGCTCATGAAGGTGCTGACAGCTTCCTTCCGCCACAGTGAAAAGCTGCAAAGGCATATCCGCTTCATTTACGCAAAGGGAGCTATGTACAAGACCTGCAACAACAATCTGCTGTTCCACGGCTGTATCCCCATGGATGAAAACGGTGAGTTCCAGAGCGTCAGCATACATGGCGTTAAGTATTCGGGCAAGGCGCTTCTCGACAAGCTGGGCGAGCTTGCAAATCAGGCATATTTCAGCAGCGGCGCGGAGAAAGAGTACGCCGGCGACTTCATGTGGTATCTCTGGTGCGGAGCTATATCACCGCTTTACGGCAAGGACAAAATGGCATTCTTTGAGCGCGGACTTCTTGCGGACAAGGAGCTCCATACCGAAAACTACAACGCATACTACACATTCTCCGAGAACGCTGAGGTATGCAGGGCTCTGCTGGAGCATTTCGGACTTGACCCCGAAAAGGGACATATCATAAACGGTCACGTTCCCGTTAAGATAAAGAACGGAGAGAGCCCCGTAAAAGCTGAGGGAAAGCTGTTCGTCATAGACGGCGGCATCTCTAAGGCTTACCAGTCCACAACGGGTATCGCGGGATATACTCTCATATACGACTCCCACAGTCTCAATCTTGCCGAGCATAAACCCTTTGTGGCAGGGGAGAGCGGCAATACTCCCACGATACATCTTGTAGAGAAGCTGGAGCACCGTGCGAATATTTCCGACACCGATAAGGGCGAAGAGATAATGGACAAGATAAATGATCTTCGTCAGCTCCTTGAAGCCTACAAGGCAGGTACTATAAAGTAGCCGTATACACAACAAGCCCCGAGGCTCTGCCTCGGGGCTTGTTCATTCATTTGAGTGTGTAGTAAGTAGTATATTTATAGGGGCAGCGTTCCGCCGCCCGTTAAAAACTCATAATAAAATCCGTTCAGTCGCTTACATCCGAATCGAGGGTGATGCTGACATTGTAATCGGGATAAGCCTCCTGAGTCTCCGTAAGGATATGATCGTACAGCTCCTTTGCATCGGGAGCGGCAAAGTCGATGATGATATCGAAATGTATGGTCATTTTCTTCTCGTCAAGGTAGAAGCCGTGTATTTGCAGCACATATTCATGGGACATGACGTTCCTGCGTATATCGCTGTATATCTGTGCAGCCATGTCGTTCTGCGTATTCACTGCGTAAACGCTTATGCCTGCAAGTATAACCCTGTGCTCGCCGAGTACCTTTTCCGTAATGTGGTGCTCCAGCTTGTCGAGCTCCGCAACGGTGAGAGTGTCGGGGACTTCTATATGCACCGAGCCTATGAACAGGTCGGGACCGTAGCTGTGGAGTATGAGGTCGTAAGCTCCCTGTACCTCGGGAAAGGAGGTTACGGTCTCCTTTATCTCCTTTGAAAGCTCGCTGCTTATGCGCTTGCCGATTATATTGGAGAGGCTCTCGCCGAGTATCTCAAGACCTGATTTTATGATAACGAGGGAGATAACAGCTCCGAGCCATGCTTCAGTGCGGATATCGAACAGGAGGTATATCAGCGCGGCGATAAGGGTTGCCGCGGAAATGACGGAATCGAGCAGAGCGTCCTTTCCCGAAGCTATAAGCGAGTCGGATTGTACGCTCTCTCCCTTTTTCCTGACATAGAGTCCGAGAAGTATCTTTACGACTACCGCTGAGGCTACTATTATAATAGCAGCAGGGGAATAGTCGGGCACAGGAGGGGAGATTATCTTTTTTATTGACTCCACCAGCGAAGTCACGCCCGCATAGAGGACTATTACCGCAATGAGCGAAGTGCTGAGATTTTCCACGCGGCCGTAGCCGTAGGGGTGGTTTTTGTCGGGACGTTTTTTTGCCAGCTTTGTGCCTATGATTGTTATGACTGACGACATAACATCGCTGAGGTTGTTCACCGCGTCGAGTACGATAGCGATAGACGAGCTGAGTACGCCTACCACTGCCTTGAATGAAGCAAGGGCTATATTTGCGATTATACCTATGATACTTGTTCTGACGATAACTTTATCTCTGTTCATACTGTTTATTTCTCCTTCGGATTATCTCCCGTTCAAATTCTGGGAAGTCCGTCAGCTTTATATCATCGGGAGCTATGCTGACGGCTTATGCTGCTGAGCGCAGACAGTTCATATCCACTCCGTATTTCAAGCTCAGGGCGTGCTTTACGGAGACATTTCCAGTACCTCCGACAATAACAGAAGCCATGATACATTATCTGCTTATCAATAATCTCCGCTTTTGACTTCGATCTCGTCCTCTGTGGAGGCAACATCTCCCGTGAGACCGCACCAACCGCAGGTTATACGTTCTTCGTTGTTCCAGCAGCTCAGCCTGCCGCAGCGGCTGCACTGAACAAAGCGCACCGATTTGCAGTAGGGGCAGCCGTTGTATTCGTCGGCAGGGTAGAGGTTGCCTTTTATCTCGTTCCTGTCGAAGCCTTCGTGTGAAGCACGTTTCGGGTCAACGGGGAAAGCCCATGTCCTGAACCAGTCACCCTTCCGCTCCTCGACTCTTACGCCGTAGATACGGCCTGCTTCGGGGCATTTCATAAGTATAACTTCAGCCTTCATTTTCTTCAGCCTTTCTTTTCTGTTCGTCGCGGTAGTCGGACGGAGAGCAGCCCTCGCTCGACCTGAACTGGCGGACGAAGTAGTTGTATGATGAATAGCCGCACTCACGGGATATCTCCGTAACGGTCATATCCGTCTGTGAGAGCAGGGTCTTTGCGTTTTCTATGCGGAACTGTATCATTTCCTCGATAATGCTCCTGCCGAAGTAGGATTTGTATATCTTTTGCAGATAGCTCTTGCTGAGGTAGAGGCTTTCCGCTATTTCGCTTATGCTCCACGGGAGCTCGGGGTTTTTCTTTATCCTGTTGCGCAGCAGGCAGAGCTTTTCAAACTGTGGGTTTGAAGTGGGCTCTGATATGGTATAGGTGAATACGCGGTTCACTGTCGCCTTGTACATTGCATCCGAGAGGTCGGCGGAGGGAGTTATTTCTAATCCGCATACTCCCACGGAGAAGTCGATATTGCAGTTCTCGTCGCCGCTGAACTGTGTTTCTTTTATTTTGCCGCAGAGCTCGTTGTATATGGCTTCTGCCCTGCCGCTTTCCGGACTTATGACACACAGGGTCTGTGAAGCCCATGCGCCGCATATCTCCTTGCCCCTGATACATGAGCGGAGATTCTTTGCAAAGGCTGCCATGATACTGTTGGACTTTTCCTCGCCGCTCTGATAGTAGGCTTTTTTCAGTCCGTGGAGCTCAAAGGCAGCGCACTCGATAAAGCTGTTGCCTGCGCCTGCGGAGAGCTTTGTAGCGAATTCCTGTTCGATGCCGCTCCTGTTGAGCAGACCTGTTATATGGTCGTACAGCAGGGCTCTGCTGGTATTTAGCACTGTGCGCTTGGTGACAGCCTTTATACGCACCTGTTCAAGGGCTACATTGACGTAGTTTATCCATTTTATGTAGAGGGAGCTGAACGAGCGGGGCTCCTTTCCGAAAGAAACGGCACAGTAGCCGAAGAAGTTGTTGTTATAGTGCAGAGGTGATATGAAGAAAGCGGAGGGGTAGCTGCGCTCCTCGCTGTAATCGGGGAGGAGGTCTGACGAGCTGAAAAATCCGCGGTTCTCGGACTCGCGCCATATAGCGGATTTTGCAAGGACTACCTTCATGTCGTCGCCTGCACGGAAGCTCAGCTCCTCGGCGTTCTTGTCTACCGTAGAGTCGATATAGCTTCTGGTAAGGCAGATACGCACCCTTCTCATTTTATGCAGGAAGTAGGTGTAATTATCCAGCCTGTCGGCAAAAGTTGCGATGTTGTCCGCATTGGTTATATCGAAAAGCATATCGCCGTAAAGGAGCTGTGACTCAAAGCGGCTGTTTATGCTGATATTCCGCTGTATATTATGGCGAAGCCCGGGATTTTCGGCACAGCCGCAGCTCTCGCCGAGGCGGAGCTCGCCGTTTTCGTTAGGGACTCTGCTGCATATCTTTCCCGTGATTATTCGGTACAGCCGTCTTACGGACTCTGCTCCCAGCTGAAAATTTGGGCGGCTGTAGCTGGTTATGGACGGAGTGGACTGATATCCCTCTATGGAAGCGTCATAGCCTGTTACGGCTATATCTTCGGGGACGCGGATGCCCGCGTCGGTAAAGAGCTTTGTGAGGGTTATTGCCATTACGTCGTTTCCGCATACCACAGCCTCGGGGCGTTCAAGCTCGCCGCTGAGTATGCGCTTTGCGTATTTTTTCGGAGCTTCTGTCCAGAAGTCACCGTATTCGCACCAGTTTCTGCCGATATCTATGCCGTGCTTCTTCATGGAGCTCTTATAGCCTGCAAGTCTTTCCTCACCGCTGAAGGTATTCTTCGGACCTGTCAGGCAGTATATTTTCTTGTACCCGTGTACATTTATAAGGTGATCTGTGATTATCTCAAAGGCTTCGCGGTCATCGACGGAGGTAGTCTCGAAGCTGTTATGACCGTTGTGGTCAAGGAGCATTACGGGCTTTTCGGAGCGTTTGCAGATATTGTCGATATAGCGGCAGATATCCTCATCGTGGAAGGTATTTCTGTCATAGATGAGACCGTCGATGCTGTCGGAGAGGATGAGGTCGAAAACGGACTTTTCCGCGTCCTTGTGGACGGAATGTACCGAAAAATCATGGAGCGGAGCTATTACCGCGATATCGCAGCTGCTCTTGAAGGCCTGAGTGATTATTCCGCGCAGTATCTCGCACTGGAAATCAATATGACAGTCAGCGATTATCACACCTATCAGCAGTCTTCTGCTCATTCTCTCACTCCTTTCGCAAAATTATGATTTGAGCCTTTAGCTGTAGGGGCGGATATTATCCGTCCGAAATTAAACATTCGCTTTGTATGGGACGTTATCCTCGACGTCCCGTACCTTATGCAACAAATAACATGAAATATGTTGTAGGGGCAGCGTTCCCTACATATATAATTTTTGATTTATATGTACTATTGTATCATAAATATATGCCGAATGCAAGACAATTATATATATTTGTTGTGGGAATTTCAAAAAATCTCCTTGAAAAAATAGTATTTTTCATTGTATTTGCAATAAAAAGTGATATAATGTTTATCGAAGGCAGAAACTGTACTGTACTGACGTTTCGGAGTTTGCGTCGGTCTGCCGTGCCTTTCAGGGGAGGATATATCCTGTGTGAGCAACAGGTACTTTCGCAGGATATACCGCTGTTTTCGGTTCGATGAGCCTGTTATAGGACATATCAGATCCCTCTCATGATCTTTTATAAGTATGTTCCTCGGAAAAGGTCTCCCGACTCAGGGGGACCTTTCCCATTTTATTCAAAAAACGTGAATAATCGCGGCTTTTGATGAATATTGTATAAATTAGCTGACCTGCTATATGATAATTATATTAACCGTGACCATTGACATTTTCTGCCGAAAGTGTTATTATGATTGTATATATACGCTGCCCTCTTTGTGGAACACAATGGGTACAGCATGATATTTGAATGCAGCCTGTACAAAAAAGCCTTACGCTGATTGTACACAGGGCTGAAAAAAGGAATTTTGCAATGCTTGCAAGTTTAACGAACATCAATAAATTCTATAACGGCAATCAGGTCCTCAATAACGTTTCGCTCACCATTGATGAGAACGACAGGATAGGACTTGTGGGAAACAACGGCTGCGGAAAATCAACGCTGCTGAAAATACTCACAGGCTCTGTAGACCCCGACCGCTTCACGGAAAAGGACGGTATAGTTTCCATAGCGTCCAAAACCACCGTGGGTTATCTCGAACAGATGGGCGGACTGAACACGGAGAATACCGTCATCAATGAGATGAGAAGCGTATTCGCACCTATACATAAGGCGATAGACCGCCTCCGTGAAATTGAGCTCGAAATAGAAATGGGCGATGATTCCGCAGCTGACGAGTATCAGCAGCTCTCCTCATGGGTGGAAGCCAACGACGGCTACAACACCGATGTTAAGATACGCATGGTGCTCAACGGTATGGGCTTTTCGGGAGAAGAGCTGGAACGTACCGTTTCAGGCTTCAGCGGCGGAGAAAAAACCAGACTTTGTATCGCCAGGCTCCTGCTTGAGGAGCCCAATCTGCTCATACTCGATGAGCCCACGAACCACCTTGATTTCAAGACGATCATGTGGCTTGAGGATTATCTCCGCTCATATAAGGGCGCAATACTCATAGTTTCACATGACCGGTACTTCCTTGACAGGCTCTGCACCTCTGTCTGCGAGATAGAAAGAGGTACCCTTACACGCTACAGAGGCAATTATACCGCCTTTGTGAGACAGCGTGAGGAAAACGACGCAAGACGCGAGAAGGAATACGAGCTCCAGCAGAAGCAGATAGCTCAGCTGGAGGACTACGTGGCAAGAAACCTCGTCCGCGCGTCAACTACTAAAATGGCTCAGAGCCGCAGAAAACAGCTCGAAAAGATCGAGCGCGTAGAACGTCCCGTCCACGACACAAAACACGCGAAGATACGCTTCACTTATGCAGTTGAGCCGCCCATAGACGTGCTCAAGGTAAAGGGCGTGGATATCTCCGTAGGAGAAGGCGCTTCACGCAAAACACTTGTGGATACCCTCGACTTTGAAGTCCGCAGAGGCGAAAAAGTCGGTATCATAGGCGATAACGGCATTGGTAAATCAACGCTGCTTCGCATAATCCAGGAACAGCTGCCGCACAAGGGAACAGTTCGCTGGAACAGCAATATCAAGATTTCCTATTTTGAACAGGAAAGCACAAACCTTAACAAGGAGCTCACTGTAATGGAAGAGCTCCACAGCCGGTATCCGCTCATGTCAGACCTTGAGGTACGCAGTCTGCTCGCACAGGTACGTCTTGTAGGGGAGAATGTATTCAAGGAAACAGGAGTGATAAGCGGCGGCGAGCGGGCAAAGCTCTGCTTCGCCATAATGATGCAGGAGCACGGAAACGTGCTCATCCTCGACGAGCCTACCAACCACCTCGATCTCAGTTCAAAAGAGGCGATAGAGGAGGCACTTGCCGAGTATACGGGAACGGTCATATTTGTGAGCCATGACCGCTACCTGCTAAGTAAAATTTCCGACCGTCTCATCGAACTATCGGGCGGGAGCTATCGTTTGCATAACTATGGCTTCAATAAATATCTCGATGTGCTGCGGGAGGAACAGGCTGCGGAGCGGAAAGCTCTCGACGCCGAAAAGCAACAGCGTGCTGCGGAAGCAGCAAAAGAAAAGTCCGCAAAGGGCTATCGCAGCAAGCAGCAGAGAAGTGCTGACGCTGCGAGAAAAAATGAAATGAAACGCCTTGAAAAGGAAATCGACGATCTTCAGGCACAGATCGACGCTCTTACCGAGGAGATCGGAAGAGAAGAGGTCTACAGTGATTATGAGCTGATGAATAAAAAATGTGCCGAGATCGAAGAGCTTAAACAGAGGATCGATGAAGATTTCGAGCTTCTGATTGAGCTTGACCAATGAAAAGGAGTAAATCTATGAAGATCAAAACGCTTATGAGCCTTGCCGCAGCTGCGGCGCTCGCCGTTACGCCGACAGGTATCTCTGCCAGCGGCGCAGCCGGACTTTATGTGTTCGGTGATGTGAACGGCGACGGCACGGTGGACGCAACGGACGCTTCTTCTGTCCTTGCTGCATATGCGTCATTGTCATCGGGACAGGAAAGTCCCCTCTATTCGTATCAGGAATCAGCCGCTGATATAAACGGCGACGGAATGGTCGACGCAGTGGATGCTTCAATGATACTTTCCTACTATGCTTACGTTTCGGTAAGCGATGAGGGAGCTATATTCACAGACTTCCTCGAACAGCACGGCATCAAACAGAAAAATGACGAGGAAACAAGCGGAGATAATGATACAGCTTCTCCGGCAGCCGACATATCAGACATTCAGCAGCCTCTTGTGAATGGCGGAGAAGAGTACATTCTTCCGCGTATCGACAGCGAGTATGCGGATATGTTCTGGATAGGCGACTCACGTACAGTGGGACTGTCCTATAATGTGGCTATCGACTATCTCGGAGAGGTCGGCATAGGCATTGCACTGCTCAGCCGCAACTATGAAAGCATCACTCAGATCCGCAATAAAACCATAATATTCAACCTCGGTGTAAATGATCTGCACAACAGCCGTGCATATCTCAATTGGTACAATAGTCTGCCTGACGAATTCCTTGATAACAACAAGGTGATCGTCCTGTCAGTTAATCCGTGCAGCGGTTCCTACGCGAGACTCAATTCGGGCATTGAAGAGTTCAACAATATTGTAAGAGACGGTCTGGACAGCAGGATCACTTTCCTCGATTCATACAGTTTCCTCAATTGGAACAGTTTCGCAACAGTTGACGGTCTGCACTATACATCGGGCACCTATATCGACATATACAATTTCGTCAATGACAGCATTAACGAAGAATAAGATATAGGTAAAAAAGTAAATTATTTTTGATAGCTATTGCATTGTACTTCAATGTATGGTATAATATTAATCAGTAATTTACGGCACGAGCCGTATCATTCCTATGGAGGGTTAAAAAATGAAACACATCAAGACTATCAATAAGGCTAATCTCAAGGAATCCGCTCAGAAGGGCGGCTGCGGCAAGTGTCAGGCTTCATGCCAGTCAGCTTGCAAGACTTCATGCACAGTTGCAAATCAGAAGTGCGAGAGATAAGCTGAACACTAAGTTTAGTCGAGGCAGTATGAAAATGCTGCCTCATATTTTTTGAATAGAGGTATTTGAAATGATACATAAATATAAGCTTAACGGGCTTAATATCGTACTTGACGTCAACAGCGGCGGAGTCCATCTTGTGGACGAGCTCACCTACGATCTCCTCGATAATGTGGAGCCGCCCTTTGAAGCGGAATGTCCTCAGAAAGTGGTGGACAAGCTCTCAAAGTCCTATTCTCCCGAGGATATCAGGGACTGCTATAACGAGATAGTGGAGCTTTACAACGACAAGATACTCTTCTCCGAGGACGATTATGAGAAGTACGCTCAGTACTCCGTAGCTTCTCCCGTAAAGGCAATGTGCCTCAATATCGCTCACGACTGTCAGCTGCGCTGCAAGTACTGCTTTGCTTCCACAGGCGATTTCGGCAAGGGCAGAAAGCTCATGTCCTTTGAGACGGGCAAGCACGCTATCGACTTCCTCCTTGAGAATTCGGGGGACCGTCCAAACCTTGAGCTTGATTTCTTCGGCGGCGAGCCCCTTATGAACTTCGGCGTTGTAAAGCAGGTAGTGGAGTACGCAAGGAGCCGCGAAAAGGAATATAATAAAAAGTTCCGTTTTACTATCACCACCAATGGACTTCTTCTCGACGATGAAAAGATAGACTTCATCAACCGCGAGATGTCCAACGTAGTCCTCTCCATTGACGGCAGAAAGGAAGTAAACGATTATTTCCGCGTATTGCCCAACGGTCAGGGCTGCTATGACATTATTATGCCCAAGTACAAGAAGCTCGTTGCGGGCAGAGGCGATAAGGAATACTATGTAAGAGGAACCTTTACCAACAAGAACCTCGATTTCTCAAACGATGTGTTTGCTCTCAACGAGGCAGGCTTCGACCAGATATCCGTAGAGCCTGTTGTGGGCGATGATGATATATACGCGCTTACGGAAAAGGAGCTTCCTGCTGTTTTTGCGGAGTACGAAAAGCTTGCGCTGAAGCTCCTCGAAAACGAAAAGAAAGGCAAAAAGTTCAATTTCTTCCACTTTATGCTGGACCTCGATCAGGGTCCCTGCGCTATAAAAAGGCTCAGGGGCTGCGGCTGCGGAAATGACTATGTGGCTATAACTCCCGACGGAGATATCTTCCCTTGTCATCAGTTCGTGGGTATCGACGAGTACAAAATGGGCAATATAGACGAGGGTACCTTCGATCAGGAAATGAAAGCCGACTTCGCAAGGGCTCATGTTTACTCAAAGCCTGACTGCCGCGAGTGCTGGGCGAAGTTCTACTGCAGCGGCGGCTGCAACGCCAATAATTACCAGTATATGGGCGATATCAGAACAGCTCACAAGATATCATGTCAGCTTGAAAAGAAGCGCCTTGAGTGCGCTATAATGATGAAGGCTGTTAAAATGGCGGATACAGCAGAATAATAAGATAACGGGCGGCATCTGCCGCCTCTATGGTTTGTTTCGGAAGTCTGGGGGGATACTATGAAGATAAACCGCATACAGCTCAATTGCAGGCACACAAGCACCCTCGGCGGTGAAATGGGCGCCGACCCCGTGCTGCTGCTTTTCAGGACTCCCGTTGAGTATATCGAAAACGGCATCGTCAAGCGTACTTCGCGGGCTTCCGCGGCGCTTCTGACGAGCGGCTACAAGCAGAGCTTCCGCCCTGTGAAGGGCACACCCATGCGGTACGATATCGTAAGCTTCAAGACCTCTGCCGCAGACAGGCAGTATATAGCTTCCATGAACCTCAGACAGGACGTTCCCATCGAGCTGGATGACGATTTTGTCATAGCAGGGGCTCTGCGCTCCATGCAGTCCCAGTCCATGCACAGGGGAAAGCATTTCAGCGAGTTCATGGAGCTTTCCATGCGGCTGATATTCATAGCCCTCGTCGACGCTTCTGAGTCCGCTGAAAAGACTCCCGAGGAAAGGATACCGTATTACACGAAGCTGAAAAAGCTCCGCGACTCTATATACGAAGACCCTGTGAATACATGGTCTGTGGATGAGATGTGCAGCGAGCTCAATATAAGCCGTACCTACTTCCACCGCCTTTATTTTGAAGCCTTCGGCGTTACCTGCCGTCAGGACGTCATAGAGAGCCGCCTGATATTTGCGGCGGATATGCTGAAAAATACAGACAATACCGTTACGGAGGTCGCAGAGCTCTGCGGCTACGACAGCGAGTCATACTTTATGCGTCAGTTCAAAAAGCACAAGGGCTGCACCCCGACAGAGTACAGGAGACGGGCAAAGGCAGCAGAAGAATAGCCCTTAATTTGTGGACATTTGTGTTCTGTTAGTATACAATGTGCAAATTTCAATAAAAAATTAGTGCAAAAAATAAAAAAAACACTTTACAAGTACAAAAAGTTGTGATATAATACTAAGTGTGAACAAATTTTGACTTTAAAGTCAAAGGACAACTTAACTTAGAGATAGACCGCCTTATGTGCGGAATACAGATGCGAGAAGGAGCTGTGATCTTTACAGCTTCCGATTTGATCGAATATTCTTTAAGGAGCGATTTCTTTTTATGAATAACGGAGATAAGCGCAGAAACCGCAAGAGAGACAGATCGTCAAGGCGCTATAAGATAAGATACGATCGTCTTGTTGCGGCAGTCCTCGTCCTCGTAGTTCTTGTAGTGGTGCTTGCTTCATGCGTGCACGCCTGCTCGGATAAGGACAAGGATAAGAACTCCGCTAACAAAAATCAGACTACAAGTGATACAACAGGTCAGAAAACTTCCATTGTTGACCAGCTCACTACAAGCAATGAGACAAGCTCTCTCATTACAGGCACTCCCGACGGACAGAAGCCATCGGAGTCACAGTATGTTAACGAAAAATTCAAGGCAGAGGATATATACAGGGGCGACCTTGTACTTGTAAACTCTGAGCATGAGTATAAATTCCCCGAAGACGATATAGAGCTCGTCAGCGTATATGACAATATCACAGGCGAGTATTTCCACGTTTCCGACCTCGTTCAGAAGCTCGACAGAACTGTTCTCGATCAGCTCACAGCTCTTATGAACAGCTTCTACGATGAGGAAAGCAACTCGGATATATACGTTATAGGTACATACCGCACCAAGGAGGAACAGGACGATAAGTACTGGAACGGCAATTCACAGTTCCAGGGCGGATACTCCGATTACCATACGGGCAGGAGCTTCGATATCGGCATATATCCTGCGGATAATTCAATGGCAGGCTATTATTCGCCAAGAGGCGTTTACGGCTATGTGGACGAGCACGCTGCCGATTACGGCTTTATCGTGAGATTCCCCGAGGGCAAGGAGACCTTTACGGGCGAACAGGCAAGAACCTATACCTACAGATACGTGGGAGTTCCCCACGCTGTCTACATGAAGCAGAACAACCTCTGTCTGGAAGAGTATATAGATACTCTCAAGGGACATAATAATGAAGATCCTCTTGAGGTGGCAGCAGGCAAGAAGCTTTATCAGGTATACTATGTTCCCGCAAACAAAACAGGCGATACGGAGGTTCCGCTCCCGTCAAACAAGACCTATTCTGTTTCGGGCAATAATGTTGACGGCTTTATAGTTACCGTCACAATGAATTAAAGCATTGTATGTCCCCCGATATGGGGGACATATTTTGATTATAGCCAATGAAGTGTGATATTCATACATAAGCTATATGTATTTATTGAGGGAGACTCTTTTGAAAAAGGGTCCCTCTGACGGAGGCGCGTCCCCTCTGTCACTGCGTGACATCTCCCCGCACTGCGGGGAGTCACCCTCAAACTCCCTCCCTAAAACTTCCAGCTTAAATTTTTCACGGATAGGGCGCTCAAAGCAATAAAAAAAGCCCTGTAACTAATGCAGGGAGCGCCCTATCTGCGAAAAATTTGGGTTAAAAGTCTTTGGAAAGGGGTTCGGGGAAAACCTTTCCTCAGAAAGGTTTTCCCCGATAGGTACGCATAAACTTTTGTATGTAAATTACACTTATGAGAGAAGAATGGAGATAAATGTGAAGAAGAAAAGAGGATTTGCCGCCCTTGTCTGCACAGCGCTCATAATGAGCAGCTTTGCGGGCTGCGGCGGTGATGATAACGATAAAAGGGGCAGCGGCGCAGGACATATGTACAGTGCCGCTCTGGAGTACAATCCCAAAAGCCTTGATCCGCAGTTTGCCAACGATCCGTCGTCGGCAACTGTCATAAAGAATTTGTACAGCGGCCTTGTCATGAAGGACGGAAGCGGCAGTATCGTATGCTGCAACGCCACCGACTACAGCGTTTCGGACGACGGTTGCGAGTATACCTTTCATCTCCGCGATGACAATTACTGGTTCTTTGACAAGAACGAGGACGACAAGATAGACGAGGACGAGTATTTCCCAGTTGTGGCTGCGGACTACGTTTTCGCACTCAGGAGAATACTTGACCCCGATATGCATTCTCCCTATGCCAAGGACTTCATGTGCCTGAAAAACAGCGGATATATCGTGGACGGAAGCGGTACTGTCAACGGCCTCGGAGCATGGGCTGTGGACGACTATACTCTTGTGATATCACTGGATCACCCGTGTGCCGAATTTCTTTCGCTTATGACAACTCCCGCCGCTTTTCCCTGCAATGAGGAGTTCTTCGTGTCCACAAAGGGCAGGTACGGACTTGACGACAGGTCCGTAATGTCAAACGGACCGTTCTTTGTGCGTCAGTGGTTCTATGACCCCTACGGAAGCAATAATATACTTTATATGCGTAAGAACGCGGTCAACGAGAACGATGATTACAGCATACTGCCGAGCCTGCTGAGCTTTTCCATAGAGGACGGCGAGGCTGAGGTAAAGCAGCGCTTCAAGGCGAAGGAAGCGGAGTGCTTCACCACTGTGAAGGTGGGAGGCTATAACCCGAAAAAGTACAGCATTACGGGACAGAAAGCCATAACTTTAGGACTTGTTTTTAATCCCGGGGATAAGATATACTCAAATCAGAATATCAGAAAGGCAATAGCTCTTGCGGCGGACAGAAATGCTGTCCGCGACGAGAACAGTGACGATATATCACCTGCATACGGCATAATACCGCCTGCAATAGATATTTTCGGCAGGAGCTACCGTGAACTTTCTTCCGATAAGCAGTTTGACGTGTTCGATACAAGAGCGGCGGCAGACCTGCTTTCAAAGGCAAAGGCGGAGCTGAATATAAACTCGGTGGAAAGCGTGAAGATCATCGTAGACACGAATACCGTAGATTCGAGATATCTGCATCAGCTTTCCCAGAGCTGGCAGGACAGCCTCGGGATATATATAGGCATTGAGGATCTTACCTCTGCTGAGTTCAGCAGGAGATTGTCTGAAGGGGAGTACAGTATAGCACTTTATCCTCTGAAGGCGGACTTCAACAGCAGCGTTGCGGTAATGAGTGAGTTTGATACTGTGGACTGCCTGAAAAATGCGGTAAACGGCATGAAATGTGCGGAAAGCATACTGAAGTGTCCGTCGGCAGATGAGCTTGTCAGCAGGTACAGTCAGCAGGAAAAGATGATGCTTGACCAATACGGCTTTATACCGCTGTTTTATAAGAGCTCGTACCTTGTTGCGGACGATGACAACGAGGATATCATTTACGATGCATTCACAGGTGCTGTGGACTATCGCATTGCCAGGAACTATAGTTAACGGACAAGTGTCAAGGAGCAGATCATGGAAGATTTAATGCACGGACTGAAGTCCATTGCCGATGAGCATAGGATCATCGAAAGGACATGGGAGAATTTCTGGTATGCTTACAACAGCTATATCACCCAGGACAGGGAAGAAGCCGAAGAATACGGTATGACAGACAAGGATTCTGTAATTCCCGAGTTCTATTCACTGGCTTATAAAATATTTCATGATGACAGCGAAATAATAGAAGCAACGATAAAGATATATGATAAGGAACATCACTATTTAGGCTATTATGACGACTTGTTTGACATGAACGGCGAAGGCGTGGATGATTTTTTCGTGATCGAATGATATGTATTAAAGCAAGAAAAGCTCTCCGTGAGGAGAGCTTTTTATAATTGACTGTTTATAATTTAAGCCCGTCACTTACGTGACGGGCTTTTTTGTATGGGTATAACAAAATTGATGACAATTTCTTTCACATAATTCTTTCGGTTATTTCAGCCGAAAGAATAAGATCTCTTATCTGCACACCGTCGAGTTTATAATCCAATACTTCTTCAAGGGTAAGATTATTAGCAATATCGCCTTTGTCGTATATCCAAATATCAAAGTTATTATTATGTCCTTCAATACCATACTCTATTCCATTATATTCAAAACCAACATTTGCTCCGCATGAAAGATAGATCTTGAATTCACCTAAGGTTTCAAATTTGTGATCGTCAGGTTTATATTCGTAATTTTTCATTGTGTTCAGCTCCTAAAAATCACGCGAGACGTTCTGTTATTTCGGCATCTAATATAAGGTCTCTTATCTTCACACCGTCAAGCTTGTAATCCAAAACTTCCTCAAGAGTAAGACCGTTAGCAATGTCACATTTATCATATATCCATATATCAAAGCTGTTATTGTGACCTTCTATACCGTACTCTATACCATTGTATTCAAAACCGATGTTCCAACCTGAATCAAGGTATATTTTGAATTCTCCAAGAGTTTCAAATTTATAGTCGTCGGGGTTATATGTAAAGTTTTCGTCTTTGATATACATAAATTTTTTATCTCCTATGATAGCTTTACAGCTTTCTCATACAACTACGGTGCGCTCCTCGCTCTGATACCGATACAGCTTTACAGCGGAGAACGTGACCGCAGCAGCACTCCATTGAAAAAGAAAATCAATCGTTGGTTCTTCTACATCTACTATCCGCTGCACATGATGATTATTTTCATGATAGCGCATATATAAAAATAGGGACAGTTCATTGTGAACTGCCCCTTTAATTTTTTATAAGGTTCTCCCTCCTTCCTGCACGGAAGCGGCTTTCTCATTCTCTTTGCTTTCATAGAATTTCTTATAAGCTCTCGCAAGTTTTCTTACATCAGAAGTATCAATGTCGTGCTGCTTAATATATTCATCGAAGTCTATCTTGTCATTAACTCGCTGGATAATATCCTCAACGGTGTTGGCTTCCTTAGAGCAGAACATTTCGATACCGTTCAATGGCTGCGTAAGCTTTCCGTCCTTATCGAGATAGTTGGAATTGATTGCTCTGATGATACCGTCATGCATTCCTTTAACGATTACATACTCGTTGCCTTTGTAGTTGTAGCTCTTGACTAATGCCTTATATGTTTCTTTCATAATACTCTCCGTTCTCCCCGTCATGCCGGTAGGACAGCTTCTCAGAATGTTTTTCTTTTCAATAAGGTGAATTCATTCAAGGTCGATGTACTCCTCTAACTGTGATAGCGTATGCAGGCGGCGAATGGGACGAGAGCAAGTATAAGCGGATTATCCCTGACGATGATAATTGTCTGCCTATTACCGAAGAACCGTTCTTTGAGGACGATATTGTTACTCAATTTGAAAGCTTCGTAAAAGCAGTATTTGGTGAGGATAGTCTTGAAGACAATCTCCGTTATGTTGCTGAAAACCTTGGTATCAGTGGCAATGGTACAGCAAGAGAGAAGATAAGACAGTATTTCCTCAAGGAATTCTTCAAAGACCATTGTAAGATTTATCAGAAACGTCCTATTTACTGGATGTTTGATACTGGAAAGAAGAATGGTTTCAAGGCTTTGTGCTATGTTCATCGTTGGAATGTAAACACTGTTGGTGATGTGCGTATCGACTATATGCATAAGCTCCAAAGGCTTTACCGTAACGAAATAATACGCTTACAGGAAAAAATTGAAAACGGTGAGGAAATCGCAAAGAGTCAGAAGCGACTTGAAAAAATCACAAATCAGTTGAAAGAAACAGAAGACTATGATGCTAAGATAGGTATGGTTGTCGCTGCACGTACTGAGATTGACCTTGATGACGGTGTTAAGGTCAACTATGAGAAGGTACAGCTTGGCTCTGACGATAAGAAATATCAGATTTTAGCAACTATATAAGGAATTATTATGGCAGAACTTAATTTAAAACAGATCGCTGACAAGCTGAATGAAGCATTTTCAGGTGAAGCAAGGCAGCTGATCTTTTGGTATGACGAGAACAGCGAATTTGAAGATGATATTGATACGCTCGTTCTTGATAATGCAAAGGTGTATAAACTCGATCCGAATAATCAGATCTATACAAAGTATTTTCTTACCTATGAGGATACTACAACGAATTATCTTATTTATGCACCTTTCCAGAAACCGGATGTTTACGATAATCATTTAGAGGATATGCTTCTTTATTCAAAGCAGTTCTTTGCAGACCGTGCTTCACTTATATGTACGGAGCTTGGTATCAGCGAGGAATTGAAGTCAGATATTCAGAAATATAATGTTTATTTTGGAAATGGCAAGAGATGGGACAAATTCAGAAAATTGTTTGAAAATGATTATGATGAGTGGTCAAAAGACAGAATTATAATAGGTGTAATGTCTGCTATTTGTGGAACAAAGAACGTCTCATTTGAAGAAGTTGTTAAAGTGCTTATGAGTGAGAACCTTGAAGAAAATCCATATATAGCAGAGTTTGATAAGTACAATCTAACTGAAGACTTTTGGAATAAGGCAGAAACTTATTTTGGCTTTTCGAACCAAACTCCAAATCTCAAGAAGTTTACAGCTTCGCTATTCCTTACTTATGCATCCAAAGAGATAGAAGCAGAATTGCCTAAAAACTTGAAAAATAACCTGATGTATAAAAACGGTTCAGTCGTTGCATTCCTTGATAACCTGATGAACAACAGCGAATATCAGGAACGTTTTGACTGGCTATCTGAGTATGTGTACAACGGTGTAGGAGCTGACCAGTTCCTAAGTACTTTCCCTGTAGAGTCGATTATCGAATGCGATGTATTTAAGTCAGTTGACGAGTTTATAATCAAATGGTTATTAGAACGTCTGGAAGCTGAGGATACGGGAGCCAAACTCTCAGGTAGCACTATTCTTCAACTTTGTGCTGACAGAAAGAGAATGCATTTTGGAAAATGCTACGAAGTGCAGTATTCCGTTATCGAATACGCATATAAGATAATCTATGCAGGTAAGTATGAGCCTGTGAGCGTTCTCAGTGATATAGTTAAGAATTATCGTGATAAATACTTTGAGAATGACCGTAATTATAGACTTTTTTACTTCAACTATGACAAATTAGAGGATAACTCGGCATTTGAAAAGGTTCGTGAACTTATAGAGAATATCTACACGAATGATTACTTGCAGAATATCTGTACAAACTGGACTAAGACATTCGTCGAAGAATCGGGTGAGAGTGGTCTGCCGTTGCAGATAAACTTCTGGCGTGAAAAGGTCGAACCCATCAAAGAGCGTGTAGTTGTCTTTATCTCTGATGCTATGCGCTATGAGGTCGGCGTATCACTTTATGAAAAGCTCAATGCCGATGAGAAGTGTAAGGCTATACTGTCTGCAATGCAGTCAGTTCTTCCGTCTATTACGATGTGTGGTATGGCTGCGCTTCTCCCACATAAGCAGTATGAGCTGACATCTGACTATAAGATGCTTGTGGACGGTAAACCTTGTGCTTCTACAAATGAGAGAGCTAAGATTATTAGTGACTATAACAATAAGAGCATTTGTATACAATTTGATGACATAAAAACTAAAAAGTGGGTTGAACTAAAAGAGTTGGTTATGGGGCTTGATTTAGTTTACATATATCATAATCAAATTGATGGTCGAGGGGATGAAAAAGCTACCGAAGATGAAGTATTTAATGCTTGTAATGAAGCTGTTGATGAAATTGCTTCTATGATACGCAAGCTTACAACCGCTAATGTTACGCATTTCCTTATAACCTCTGATCACGGCTTTGTGTATAAGCGTGATGAATTGCAATTAGGCAATAAAATTGGTGATATTGCTTCTAAATCTGCCTTTATGGGCAAGAGATATGCTATATCAGACAGCGGTATAATTATGGACGGAATTAGTGGCATTTCGCTTGGTGCTTCACATAAGAATTCAGATAAACGTGCTGTTTCTTTTCCAATAAGTGCAGATATATTCAAAGCTCAGGGAGGTGGACTGAATTATGTTCATGGTGGATGCTCGCCACAGGAAATGATAATTCCGCTTATTGATGTAAAGACCGAGAAATCAAGAGTTGATACTACATTTGCTGAGATTGCCATGACTACAACGATGAGTAAGATAACAAACCTCAGTGTAAATCTTGAATTCTTCCAGAAACAGCCTGTTTCTGATGTTGTTAAGCCAGCAACTTATCATATTTACTTTGAAGCTGAAAACGGCGAAAGAGTATCAAATGAAAATCAATTCCATGCTGATAGTACGGACACCAATCCTATCAATACTAAGGCAAAATTCAGATTTGCTTTCAAGAACAGGATTTACAGTAATAAGGATAAGTATTATCTTATTATCAGTCGAGATAGAAATAGTGATGATGACCAAAAAATTCAGCTTGCAAAAATCCCATTTACCATCGATATTGCTATGGCAAATGATTTTGGCTTCTAACGGAGAGAGATAAATGGAAGATAATATTATAAATGACGGATACACAAGAGAGGAACTTTACCGCAAGTTGAGATCAAACTTTGATGGTAAGATTGTGCGTAAAGACCTCACTAAGCGTATCAAAGAGGGTGCGAACGTACCTGTATATGTCCTTGAATTCTTATTAGGACAGTATTGCAGCAGTGATGATGAGGAAGTAGTCAAAGACGGTGTAGAAACAGTTAAGAGAATACTTTCTGAAAACTATGTCCGTCCAGATGAGTCTGAAAAGGTTCTTTCAAAGCTGAGACAACGAGGTTCAATGAGTATCATTGACAGAGTAACTGTTACTCTGAATCTGAAAACAGATAGCTATGAAGCTATATTCTCAAACCTCGGACTTTGTAAAGTACCTATATCTGAAAGCTATCCACAGGAATATGACAGGCTGCTCTGCGGTGGTATTTGGTGTATCATTAACCTTGAATATGTAAGCGGTGACGCTCTTATGGATAATGAAACAAATAGAAATGTTCCACCTATCGTCATCAATAAACTTACTCCAATTCAAATGCCCTATGTGGATATGGAGGAACTGAAAGTAGGAAGAAAAGCCTTTACAAAGGACGAATGGATAGATGTTTTACTTCGTTCTATAGGTATGGAACCTGAAACGCTTACTGAAAGGGAAAAATGGCTGCTCCTTGCAAGAATGATACCACTTGTAGAGAATAACTTTAATTTATGTGAACTCGGACCTCGTTCAACAGGTAAATCCCACATATACAAGGAAATATCTCCAAATAGTATTCTTGTTTCAGGCGGTCAAACCACAGTAGCAAATTTGTTCTATAACATGAGCAGACACTCGGTAGGGCTTGTCGGTCTTTGGGATTGTGTAGCTTTCGATGAAGTTGCTGGAATAAAGTTCAAGGACAAAGATGGCGTACAGATCATGAAGGACTATATGGCGTCAGGTTCTTTTGCAAGAGGAAAAGAGGAAATTGGAGCTTCGGCTTCAATGGTTTTTGTCGGTAACGTCAATCAAAGTGTCGATGTATTACTGAAAACATCAAGTTTGTTTGATCCTTTTCCACCTGAAATGGGTACAGATACGGCGTTTCTTGACCGTATGCATTGCTATATCCCCGGGTGGGAGGTTCCGAAGTTCAGACCTGAGCATTTCACAGATGATTATGGTTTCATAACTGATTATCTTGCAGAATTCATCAGGGAGCTGCGTAAGGAGCAGTGTGGTGATGCACTTGACAAATATTTCAAGCTCGGAAAGAATTTAAATCAGAGAGACACTATAGCTGTAAGAAAAACAGTAGGTGGTCTTGTAAAGTTGGTCTATCCTGATGGCGATTACACAAAAGAAGAAATAGAGGAAATAATACGTTTTGCTCTTGAAATGCGCCGCAGAGTAAAGGAACAGCTCAAAAAACTTGGCGGTATGGAGTTCTATGACGTTAATTTCTCCTATATCGACAATGAAACATTTGAAGAGCATTATGTTTCCGTGCCTGAACAGGGCGGTGGCAAACTGATACCTGAAGGCATCTGTAATCCCGGACAGATTTATACGGTTTCAAGAGGAAAAACAGGAATGCTTGGAGTATTCAGACTTGAATCTCAGGTTTTACCGGGCAACGGCAAGTTTGAAAAAACAGGTCTTGGAAGTGACCGTGAAGCTAAAGAAGCTGTTGCAACTGCTTATAACTTTCTGAAAGCAAATGGTAAGCGTATCAGCGGTGCAATAGATATTTCGACAAAGGACTATATCATCAACTATCAGGACTTGCAAGGTATAGGTATGACCTCTACACTTGCAGTTTCTACGCTTATTGCATTATGCTCTATAGCTTTAGGAAAGCCAGCACTTCCATCATTGGCTGTTCTTGGTGAGATCAGTATCAGTGGTTCTCTTATAAAGGCTGAAGACTTAGCTAATTCTCTTCAAGTTTGTCTTGACAGCGGAGCTAAGAAAGTGCTTCTTCCCATAACATCTGCATCAGAGCTTGGAACAGTACCTCCTGAACTAATGGGAAACTTTAGCATTATCTTTTATCAAAGTGCAGAAGATGCCGTTTTCAAGGCTTTAGGAGTTGAGTAACATAAGAAAAGGAGGAGTTTTATGAAAGAGAATGTACATGAAATTATAAAAGAGAAACGAATGGAATTAGGCTTATCACAGAAACAATTAGCTGATAAAGCAGGATTAAGCCATAATACAGTATATAACTTAGAGACTAATAGAGTGTCAACTAACCTTGAAACTTATGAAAAAATATGTAAAGTTCTTGGTATAAAATTATCAAGCCTTCTGGAATAAAAATGAAAATCTCCCGACTTTCCGCAGAAAATCGGGAGATAAATTTTTTATATGAACCTATTGACATTCCCATTGTGATGTGATATAATAATTTATGTAATATAAAAAAGCACCTCGCAAGGAGCATCAGAGCTGGTAACTCTGACACTCCCGATAATCAGACCGATGGAACGAACATCAGACTGACTTAGCAAGATGGCTATTTTGCGTGTTATATTATAACACGCTTATTATAGTGTTGTCAAGCCTTTCAGTGATTGTTTCGTCGCATCCACTGAAAGGTTTGTTTTTATATGTACATGAATTAAAGTAACTTGAAAATTTAATAGACAGATTTGAAGCGAAGGAGTATATCATTATTAGCAAGAGCCATGATATACTCAGCGCACTTTATATAATGTGCCAAGATGTGAGCCTGTTTAGTAGAACTAAATTAACTATTGTGTTTGTCAAGACAAGGCAGTAACCCTTGATCGTTGCTACAAGTAGCAACGTATAAGGTATCACGAGCCATGAAAGGTGTAGCAAGCGAATAGATGGACATTACATAGGCTGTTCGTAGACTTCTATTCGAAAACAAACAGCAGCTGTCAAATCAGTATATAATTGGAAATAAAAAAAGGCGAAAACTCATGTCATCGCCTTTTTAGCTGATTGGTTGGGGTGGAAGGATTTGAACCCTCGAAATAACGGAGTCAGAGTCCGCTGCCTTACCACTTGGCGACACCCCAATATGAACTGAATTATTCAGCTTTATTATTATATCACCTTTGCCGTCGAAAGTCAATACCAAGATATATATTTTTATCTTTTAATTATATACCCGATGCACAAGCCGCTCCCTCTGGACAGGAGCGGCTTGTACTATATCACACATTTTCTTCCTTTTGAACTACATCTATGTAAACGCTGTAAGCTCAGCGGTAAAGCCTCTGTGCTTCGCGGGCAAGTTCAAGGAGCTCAGAGTTCTTTTCGTTGTCTGTCATGCTACCGACGCTGTTTATGATGTAGTCATAGCTGGAATTGCCCTTATACTCCGTATCTCTCAGGAGCATGGCAAATTCTGCGGCTGCGGAAGCGAGTACGAAGGAATTTGATGGAACGCTGTTGTACTTTTCCATACCGAAAAGCTGTGACTCATAGACCTCTTTATTGCTCTCAACGGGCTTGTATGCCACAGAAAGCTTGCAGAGCTCGCTCCTGCCGCTGTTATCGGCGGGAACATCTTCGTGCTCGGAAGCGAATTCGAGCTGAACACCGCGGTATGTATCGCCGCTGTCTGCGAGCTTCACTTCATAAAGAGCGGTAACGCTGTGACCTGCGCCGACCTCGCCTGCGTCCTTCTTGTCGTCGAAGAAGTCCTCAGCGTTCATCAGCCTGTTATCGTAGCCTATAAGTCGATAGCTGCTTATCTGCGAGGGATTGAACTCCACCTGTATCTTCACGTCCTTGGCGATGGTATAGAGAGTTCCCTTCATTTCCTGTACGAGAACTCTGCGCGCCTCGTCGATGGAGTCTATATAGCTGTAATTTCCGTTACCGTTATCTGCAAGTGTTTCAAGCTTGTTATCCTTGTAGTTGCCTGTTCCGAAGCCGAGGACAGAGAGGTATATCCCCTTATCGCGCTTGGACTCTATAAGCTTTTTGAGCTCGCTTTCGGAGCACTTTCCGATGTTGAGGTCGCCGTCTGTAGCGAGGATAACGCGGTTGTTACCGTCTTCGATGAAGTATTTTTCCGCAAGCTTGTATGCCTTTTCGATACCGCCCTCGCCGTTAGTGCCGCCTGCTGCCGTAATAGAGTAGAGCGCCTCGAGAATATCGTCCTTTTCTCTGCCGTTTGCACCTTCGATGCGTGTATCAGTGCTTCCTGCATATGTAACTATGGATATGCGGTCGTTTTCGGTAAGCTGTTCAGCGAGCATGGAGAAAGCCGACTGGACGAGAGGGAGCTTATTGTAGGAAGCCATAGAGCCCGATGAATCTATGAGGAATACCAGATTTGAGGGAGGAGTATCCTCCTCGGGAAGCCTTTTGCCCTGTATGCCGATCATAATGAGCTTGCTTGAGCTGCTCCACGGACAGTCCGCTATTTCGACATAATCTCCGAAGGTACGTCCCTCCTCGGGATCGGGGTAGTCATAGTCGAAGTAGTTTATGAACTCCTCTGCGCGTACAGAGTCCTCGGGTACGAACATACCGTCCTCGATAAGTCTGCGGACGTTGGTATATGAAGCTGTATCTACATCCACAGAGAAAGTGGAAAGGGGCTCGGACTTGGGATCCTGAAAGCCTGCTTCAATGTATTCCTTGTACTCCTCATTTGGAGACACATCATAAGGCTTTTTCCATGAATCATCCCGTGAATAGCTGTCGTACTCAGCGGGACTTTCGTCCGCATGGGCTGAAGTAACAATGGTATTGTTGTTGGTGTGTTCGTTTTTTCTATTGCTTTCGGGTGCTGAGTCGCCCGGCTTTTCGCCGCAGCTGCACATCGCACTCATAATCATTACACAGGCAGAAGCCAGTGCTGCTTTTCTTTTAAAACTGCTGCTCATAAAACAGCCTCCTTTATAGTCCCTGAGGACCTTGATAACGTGATACGTTAGGTTATGACGTATCCTTTACTGTACTCTTATTATACCTCTTCCGACATATTGATTACAACAACAGAAAAATGCCATTTTAAAGACGATTTGAGGTATATTTCCTTAATATCGGGTTTCAATTCCTTACAATTCATTGACAAGGTTACAGCTTTGTGATAAGCTTTGCTGTATTTTCGCATATCACATATCTGCGGGGGCATCGCCCTCTGCGGCTTTAGCTGTATACTTCCTAATTTATAAAGAGAAAATTGAAAAATTTTTCCTTACAGGGGTTTTCAAGCATTGACAAATGTGATATAATATATTTATCAGTTTATCAAAAGCTGATCTTAACAGGGGAATTCTGATAAAAGTGCACATAATTGCACTTCCTATATTATCGCGTATATGGAGATCTTTTTATGAAAACTAATTCTTATGTTTCAGCAAAACAGGCAGCGCTGAAAAGATATTTCAGCCGTATGAACGATATGCAGCAGGAGGCTGTATTTACCGTAAACGGACCTGTTCTTGTGCTTGCGGGTGCGGGAAGCGGCAAAACCACCGTTATAGTTAACCGCATTGCGAATATGATAAATTTCGGAAACGCATATTTCGATACGGAACGCGAGGGCAGCAAGGAAGATATCGCCTTCCTTAAGGACTATGCAGACGGAAAGACGGACGACTTCGATACCCTCAGGGATACCGTTGCCGTCGATCCTGTCCGCCCGTGGAATATCCTTGCCATAACCTTCACCAACAAGGCAGCGGGCGAGCTCAAGGAGAGACTTGCCGCTATGCTGGGCGAGGAAGCCATGCATATCAATGCCTCAACCTTCCACTCCGCCTGTGTAAGGATACTCAGGAGCGAGATAGAAGCTCTTGGCTACGGCAGGGACTTTACGATATACGACTCCGATGACAGCCAGCGTATGATAAAGAACGTAATGGCAGAGCTGGACGTGTCCGAGAAGCAGCTTGCACCAAAGGCTGTGCTCAGCGAGATAAGCATTGCAAAGGACAGGATGATAACTCCTGCGGAGCTCCGCGTGGACGCAGGACAGGACTACAGAAAGAAAATGGTTGCAAAGCTCTATGCTCTCTATCAGGAGCGCATGAAGGCTGCAAATGCCCTTGATTTTGACGATATACTCGTGCTTGCGGTGGAGCTCTTCGAGCAGTTCCCCGAGGTGCTTGAAAAGTACAGATCACGCTTCAGATACATAATGGTGGACGAGTATCAGGACACCAACCATGTACAGTTCAGGCTGGTATCGCTCCTTTCGGGCGGACATAAGAACCTCTGCGTAGTGGGCGACGACGACCAGAGCATATACCGTTTCCGCGGCGCGAATATTGAGAATATACTCGGCTTTGAGGAGCAGTTCGAGGGTGCGAAGGTAGTGCGTCTCGAACAGAATTACCGCTCCACACAGACTATCCTCGACGCTGCCAACTCTGTTATCAGCCACAATAACGGCAGAAAGCCCAAGACTCTCTGGACATCGGGAGAAAAGGGCGATAAGGTCTACTGGTACAAGGCAGTGGACGAGACCGACGAGGCTCAGTTCGTAGCAGATACCATACTTGAAAGATACAAGGAGACAGGCAGGTATTCCGACAGTGCCGTTCTCTACCGAATGAACGCACAGTCAAACTCTATCGAGCGTATGCTCGTAAAGTGCGGCATACCCTACAGGGTGTACGGCGGTATGCGCTTCTACGACCGCAAGGAGATAAAGGACGTTACCTCATATCTCAGCTTTATCAACAACCATAACGATATGCTCCGCTTCAGGCGTATAATCAACGAACCAAAGCGCGGCATAGGTGATTCCACCCTTGCAGTAATAGAGGATATCAGCCGCGACCTTAAGATATCGCCCTTTGAGGTGCTCAAGAACTGCGACGAGTACGCTCCGCTGTCAAAAAAGACATCGGCACTGAAAAGTGCATATCAGATGTTCGAGATGCTCACCGAAAAGTCGGAGGAGCTCCCTCTCGATGAGTTCCTTGATCTTCTTCTTGACAAGACAGGCTATCTTGACAGCCTTAAGGCTCTTGAGAATGCAGACGTCAAGATAGAGAACGTGCAGGAGCTCCGCACCTCTATCGTGCAGTATATGGAGCAGGCGGAAGAGCCTACTCTCGGCGGATTTCTTGAAGAAGTCGCACTCTATACCGAGGCAGACCGCGACGACGGCAGCGACGACAAGGTAACTCTCATGACAGTCCACTCCGCAAAGGGACTGGAATATGAAAATATATTCGTAACAGGCATGGACGACGGCATATTCCCGAGCTCACGCTCCTTTGACAGTGAGGACGATATGGAGGAGGAAAGACGTCTTGCATATGTTGCCATAACCCGTGCAAAGAAGCGCCTTTACCTCACCAATGCAAGACAGCGTATGCTCTTTGGTCAGACCCAGCATAACGTGACCTCACGCTTCATGCGTGAAATAGGCAGCGAGCTCGTGGAAAAGCACGACAACGCAGCCGCTATGAAGCAGCAGATGGAGAGCAGCGACAAGTCCGTGACAGAGGTACATTCGGCAACTCTCCAGCAGCAGCTTGCAAGAAGCAAGAAGAGCACAGGTGCTCCCAAGGAGGCTGTTGAGTATACCGCAGGAGAAAAGGTATCCCACAGCATATTCGGCGAGGGAGTAATAGTTTCCGTAAAGCCCATGGCAAACGATTTCATGCTGGAAATAGCCTTTGACAAGGTAGGTACAAAGAAGATAATGGCAAATTACGCAAAGCTTAAAAAACTTTGATGAGCTCTGAACGGAAAGAGGCGTATTTACGTGAGAAAGACAAAGATAGTATGTACTATAGGTCCTGCGACAGACGATGAAAACATTATGCGCGAGCTCATGCTCGCAGGCATGAATGTAGCACGTTTCAACTTTTCACACGGAGACTATGAAACTCATGAAAAGCGGTTCCGTGTTATCGAAAGGCTCAGGAAAGAGCTGGATATGCCTATCGCAACTCTCCTCGACACAAAGGGTCCCGAGATAAGACTGGGCAGATTTGTTGACGACAAGCCCGTTGAGATACACGACGGCGATACATATACCCTCACCACCGAGGACGTGCCCTGCACCGACAAGATAGGAAGCATAAGCTTCAAGAAGCTTCCCCGTGATGTGAGCATGGGGACGAGGATACTCATAAATGACGGAGTCATCGAGCTCCTTGCCGAGAAGGTAACAACGACGGAGATAGTCTGTCGTGTCATTCACGGCGGAACTCTTTCCAACAACAAGGGCATAAATGTTCCGGGAGTAAAGCTCTCCATGCCTTATCTCAGCGAAAGGGACATGGACGACCTTGAATTCGGCTCGAAAATGGGCTTCGACTTCATCGCCGCAAGCTTTGTCCGCACAGCTGCCGATATCAACTATCTCAGGAAGTTCACACAGAGCCTCGGCTGGTTCGATGTGAGGATAATCGCAAAGATAGAGAATACCGACGGTGTTGAGAACATCGACGAGATACTTGAAGCCGCCGACGGCATAATGGTAGCAAGAGGCGATATGGGCGTAGAGATACCCTTCGAGCAGATACCTGCAATACAGAAATCCCTTATCAAGAAGGGCTATAACGCAGGCAAGCAGGTAATAACAGCTACTCAGATGCTTGAGTCCATGATAACCAATCCCCGTCCTACCCGCGCGGAGATAACCGACGTTGCAAATGCTATATATGACGGCACCAGCGCTATCATGCTCTCTGGCGAGACCGCCGCAGGCTCATTCCCTGTGGAGGCGGTAAAGACTATGGCTCTTATTGCCGAGACCACTGAAAACAATATCAACTACAAGACACGCTTTTCTTCACGCCGCGCTGAGCAGAACGGCAGCGTTGCCGAGGCTATCGCCCACGCGACTGTTACAACCGCTCACGACCTGAACGCAAGAGCTATCATAACCGTATCTCTCGGCGGACAGACTGCGAGACTTATTTCCAAGTACCGTCCCAGCTGTCCTATAATCAGCTGTACCATGAGCGAGGTGGTATGCCGCCAGATGAATATGAGCTGGGGAGTTATCCCGTTCATCATCGACGAAAAGACCAACACCGACGACCTCTTTGCCGCAGCAGTTGAAGCTGCCGAGTCTCACAGACTCGTTGAGGACGGCGACCTTGTGGCTATCACCGCAGGCGTACCTCTCGGCGTGTCTGGTACTACAAACCTTATGAAAGTTGAGAAAATAGGCGGTAAATAATGAATACTAAAAAACGCACAAGAATACTTGAAATAATCACAGCTTTGCTGATGATAAGACCTACTTTGCTGATATTATCAGAACTGTTTTCTTATCAGAACGCAGAAAATATAAGAGCGGCTCTGGAGTATTCATTTCCTGTGTTTTTAGCCACAGCTGCTCTTGCAATTGTCATAATAACACGTAAATACGACCGAACATGGGCGAAGCTGCTTGTGATGACCTCGCTTGCAGCAAATTTCTGTACAGATAATAATCTTCGCTATCTGAAAAATGTAGGCAACAGTATCAGGGCATACAGCTATAGTCCATCACTTCTTATAGAGTATCTGTTCGGAACATTGCTGTTCCTTCTCGGTATAGCAGCAGGCGTGATACTTGTTCTTACGATGTTCGGAAATATAAAATGGGAAAAGCGGAATTCTCTTATTGCCTATGCTTATATAATGACAGGTATCATGGCTTTTGGAGCATTGTTTTTCAGGATCCATAACATTTATTACACTGAACTTGTCCTTACGACTTTCCTTATTTACGAAGTGCAGGAAAAGAGCGACAGTAAGGCAATTATAGGCTGGGCAGGAACTCTTGCCGCTGTGATATACGATTTATTCTTCAATTATTATATCGACAAAGCTATGAGCACTCCCGATGGCGGTTTCCTTGATTATCTGAACTCCGCCACAAAATACGAAGGTCCAAGTAGTCTGATTTTTGCAGCTGCAATTCTTCTTATGCCGCTTATACTGTTCGAGCGTAAAGATAAACTTGAAAGAGTTGTCATTCCTGTGAATGACGATGAGGACGAAGATGACGACGATAACAACTGACCGCCTTATACTCCGTCCGCTGACCCTTGACGACGCGGAAGCAGCCTTTGAGTGGACAGGGGACGAGCGTGTGGCAAAGTACATGATATACTCCACCCATGAAAGCGTGGAAACTACAAAAGAGTGGCTCAGGAGTATAAATACCTCTGATACCGTATTCGAGTTCGGCTTTGTCCGCAGGAGCGATGATAAGCTCATAGGTTCGGGAGGTATAAGGCTCAAAGAGGACGGCTTATGGGAGTTCGGCTATAATTTCCGCTATGACTGCTGGGGACAGGGCTACGCTACGGAAGCCTCAAAGGCAATGATAGAGCTTGTGCGGAGCAGATTCGGCGAAGTCCGCTTCAAGGCTGAATGTGCTGCCGAGAATACAGCCTCCGCACACGTAATAGAAAAGTGCGGACTGCACTTTGTCGGCTATGGCGAGTATTCAAGCTACGACGGCTTAAAGACCTTCAGATCAAAAAAGTTTGAGCTATAAAGCCAAACTGAGCGCTATGCACTAATAACTAACAACTTACAGGAAAGCAGGTAATTTTATGATAAAGCATATAGTTATGTTCAAACTGAAAGAAGCCGAGGGCAGGAGCGAGTACGAGAATGCTGTCGAAGCAAAGAAGCGCTTCGACAACGTCATCGCAAACGTCAAGGAGCTGAAAAAGGGCGAGGTAGTGATAAATTCAAAGGACGCTCCCGAGAGCAACTACACTATATCTCTTCTCTGCGACTTCGACACTATTGCAGACCTCAACGCATATCAGGTACACCCCGCACATCTTGAGTTCGGCAAATTCATCGGCAGCGTAAAGACTGACAGAGCCTGCATAGACTACGAATACTGATGTTTATTCTCCCGTCACACGGCGGGAGAATTGCATATAGAAATATCCCACAGGAGGAAGAAAACATGGTAAACGTAAAAGGGAAATGGGCGCTCATAACGGGCGCGAGCCGCGGTATCGGATATCTTTCCGCAATATTCATGGCTCAGCAGGGCTGCAATCTTGTTCTCCACAGCAGAACGGAGGAGCACTGTGCAAAGGTACTCAGCGAGGTAAAGGCGCTGGGCGTTGACGCTTACATCGTGACAGCAGAGCTTTCGGACATGGAACAGGTAGAGAGGATGTGCCGCACTATTGATGAAAAAGGCACAAAGCTTGACATAATACTCAACAACGCAGGACTTCAGATAGCATACAGAACGGACTATCTTGCAACTCCCGCATCGGATTACGACATAAGCTTTAAGATAAACACTACCGCACCGATGATGATATGCTATCATTTTCTCCCTCAGATGAAGGAGCGCGGCTTCGGACGCATAGTCAATACCACAAGCGGTATCGACCTCGAACCCGAGCAGGCGGGATACTCCGCGGCAAAGGCTGCTCTCAACAAGGTGACCCGCGATCTCGGCAAGAACTATGAGGGAACTGATGTTACTCTCAACCTTACAGACCCGGGCTGGTGCAGAACAGACCTGGGCGGACCCAATGCTCCCAACTCTCCCGAGAGCGCTCTCCCGGGAGTACTTGTGGGAGCTTTCATCGGCGATAAGAAATGCGGACGTATCTTCTCGGCACAGGAGTTTACGGGCATGACGCTTGAAGAAGCTGTTGCAAAGGCTGAAAAGCAGGCAGGAGTGTATTAAGAAGCATACAGGGCGGCTTTGCCGCCATAGAGATTGTCGAAAATACTTAATTCAGCGGGGCGATGTGGGCATCGCCCCCTACATAAAATGTATAATAGCCTGTTTGTAGGGGCTGATGCCTACATCAGCCCGTTTTTTAAGATAGCTTTGCTTTTTATACAACTTGATTATATTAAATATGAGGAGAAACCATGAACATCGAAGAATGTATGAGCTTTATAAACTCCTACACCAAATCGGGAGGGCGTATAACCGACCTCTCCCGCGCAAGGGAGCTCATGAAGCGTGTGGGCGACCCGCAGGAGCGGCTGAGATTTGTCCATATCGCAGGCACCAACGGCAAGGGCTCCACTCTTGAATATATAGCCAATGCTCTGCAATTCTCGGGCTATAAGACAGGAAAGTTCACCTCGCCCTTCGTTCTGCGCTATACCGACAGGATACGCATAAACGACGACGAGATAGACGAGAAGTCCCTCTGCGAGCTTGCACAGTTCGTAAAGGAGCACGTTGACGACAAGCCGTATTCTCAGTTCGAGATAACAATGGCGATAGCCATGCTGTGGTACGAGCGTGAGAAGTGCGATATCGTCGTGCTTGAAACGGGCATAGGCGGACTTCTTGACTCCACAAACGTGATACCGCCGCCCCTTGTATCGGTGATAACGTCAATATCCCTTGACCACACAGCCATACTCGGCGAGACCGTTGAGGAGATAGCTTCACACAAGGCAGGCATAATAAAGAGAGGCTCTGCGGTCATACTTTCCGAGGATAACCCCGACAGCGTCAGGGAGCTTGTACGAAAGACGGCAGAGGAAAAAGGTGCGGAGCTCATACCCTGCGAGCCCTGCAAGCCGTCCCCCGACGGCGGGCTGTTCTCACCCTTCATTTACAGGGGCATAAAGCTCACCCCCGCAATGCCCGGTATACATCAGAAATACAACGCTCAGACCGCCATAACTGCCTGTATCTACCTCAGGAGCAAGGGCTTTTCCGTCAGTGAGAGCGCTGTTATCAGGTCGGTGGAGACTACTCAGGTCCGCGCAAGGGTGCAGTACATCGACGGCGAGCCTCCCGTTATAGTTGACGGCGGACACAATCCTGCGGGAGTCGGTATGCTTTCGCTGATGCTGATGTATCTCAGTACGCGCAGGAAGAAGATATACACTGTTATGGGCATGGTTGACTCCAAGGACTACGCAGGCTGTGTCAAGACCATATCCGAGCTTTCGGACAGGCTTTTTGCGGTAGACGGCTTCGCGCCAAACGCAGTGCCTGCGGAAACTATCGCGGATATAGCAAGCTTCCGCACGGAAGCCGAAACGGGAACTCTTGCGGAGTGCGCGGAAAAGGCAAAAAAACTCGCCCTCGAAAACAGCGGTGTAGCAGTTATCTGCGGCTCGCTGTATCTCGCAAGCGAGTATCTGAATATGGAATAATGATATGAAAAGCTCGCTGACGTATTGCCGGCGAGCTTTTTACTTATCTGTATTTCCTCTCGGGATACTTCTGATAATACTCTTCCTTATCCTTATACATAGCCTCGTCCGCGATCCTCATGGCGTCGCGGATATCGCTTCCCGAGCTGTTATAGAAGCTTCCCACCGAGAAGCATACGCTGTCGGGATCGGATGCGGCTTTCCTGAGATCATGTATTTTTTCATTGAATGCACTTTCGCTGATATCGGAAGCGATTATCATGAATTCATCGCCGCCTGCGCGGTAGATACTGTCTCCTATGAATACCTCCTGAAGGATCAGCGCAGCCTTTTTCAGCAGGAGGTCGCCTGCTGCGTGTCCGCCTTCGTCGTTTACGCGCTTCAGACCGTTGAGATCGGCAAAAACAACACCGTAAGGCACTGAGATAGTTTCATCACCCGAAACTATATCCATTATCCTGTTATTCATGGCGTTGCGGTTATTGATACCCGTAAGCAGGTCGGTATAACCTATATGCTCAAGGCGTGTCATCATATTATAGCCTGCGATCTCGGAAGACAGGAAGAAAGAGGTCAGCTCAAGAGTTTCCTTGATACGCTGGGTATTTTCAATATTGAAGTTAGTCACCCATATATAGCCTATCATTTCTCTGTTGTGCCTGAGCGGGAACAGTACAATGCTTTCGACTCCCGCTTCTTCAAGGGTGAGATACCACATATTGTTGGTCTCGCTGATATATTCCATATCCTTGGCGCCTTTTATGATGATACAGTCCCTTTCGCCTAAAGTTTCCCGCCACGAAAGAGCGATATCGTAGAAATTCGTGAACTGCGTCACGGTTTTCAGAGAGCTGTTCAGCATAGTGCTTTTTGCAAGGATATTGCACTTGCCGTTTTCCTCGTCCATGAGCATGAGGGTGCACACCTCAGCGCCGCACATCTCGCGGATATCCTGTATTACTTCATTTATTGTCTTTTTGAAGTTGTTCGTGCCTCTCAGCTTAATGCAGGTCCTGAGCACGTCAGTTGATATAGTCATGGAGCTTGTGGAAGCAGGATTTATGTCATTTACATCGCAGGGCTCTGTTGTGTAGATGCAGTAGCAGACATCTCCGTCCTCGCAGTCCACGGGAATAAAAGTCATATTGAACCACATATCGCATACGTTCAGGTTTATATATGTGCTTACAGTTTTTTTCAGCACAGCGGCGCGATAGCTCAGATCCTCGAAATTTGCGGTTTTGGGCAGATATTTTTCATATGGGCTGTTCGGTATGAATTTTGGAGGACGAACATTCGGATCTGTAATAAAAGGCGGGTTTTCCGCGATATCAATGAACATTTTATTTCCTGCGACTATACGTATATCCTCATAGCTGCCGTCACTTTTCTTTCTTACCGAAATAACGCAGGCAGTCTGGAAAAATCCGTCTATTAACTGCTGAAAATCCATATAAAACACCTTCTTTACAGTTTGTTGATGTTGGAAACTGCACAGAGTCAATGTGCAGTTAACCTATCGAATGAGTTGGTTTATAATAATTTTACCACAAATATTTGCAAAAAGTCAATAAACAAATAGTAAAAAGCAACAAATGCACATATCGCAGAAAAAAGCACCCGATCTGTGCCTTGCAAGTAAAAATATTGTAAATAAGTATCGCCAAATGTTGCGATTATATGTGAAATGTGCTACAGTATGCTTGGCGAATTGTCAATAGGATATGACGCATCAGAAGTGTGGTGATTTATATGAGAGATCGTTTTTCGGTCATATTTGCGGTGATGATAATTGCACTGGCTGTTTGCAGCGTTATTGCATTCAGATCGCGCTAGATGAACTCATTTTCCGTAGCTCTGCTTACAGGCGCGTTCATACCGCCTTGTGGGCGCTTCATTCGGAGTATGCATACCCGTTGAGGAGTTTGACCCCGCAGCCATAGCGGAAAGGCAGCTCAAGCCCTACCTCCAGCCTATAGTTGACAAAAACGGAACTGTGGTCGGCTCGGAGGCTCTTGTAAGGTGGATACACCCCACGGACGGCTTCCTTTCGCCCGGAGCGTTCATTCCCGTATTTGAGAAGAACGGAATGATTGTAGAGGCCGATAAATATATGTGGCGCTGCGCCTGCGAGATACTGGCAAGCTGGAAGAAAAAGGGCTCGGAATTGTTCATATCCGTTAATATCTCCCCTAAGGACTTCTATTTTATCAATGTTTTGGAGGAGATAAAGAAGCTCACAGCCGAGTACGGCGTAAGTCCGTCACAGCTCCGCATAGAGATAACGGAAACGGTAATGATGACCGAAGCCGAGCTGCGTATGAAAACTCTCAGCGAGTTCAGGAAAATGGGTTATATTGTTGAGATGGACGATTTCGGAAGCGGCTATTCATCGCTGAATATGCTGAAGGATATGCCCGTTGACGTCCTGAAGATAGATATGAAGTTCCTGAGCAAATCAAAGGACGACGGCAAAGCGCAGACCATACTGCAGAACATCATAAACCTCTCCGAAGATCTCGGTATAGACTCGCTGACGGAGGGCGTTGAGACGGAGGACCAGTTCAATACGCTTAACGATATGGGCTGTAAGCTGTTTCAGGGCTACTATTTTGCCAAGCCGATGCCCCTTGAGGAATTTGAGGATAAGTTTCTCTGAATGTTTAAATAATATTACTTGAAAAGCTCCCGAAGTGTTTCGGGAGTTTTTTTTACAACGCAAAAGAGGTCATATCATATGTTAAAACTTATGAAATATATTTACCTGTAAGGTTTTATCAGTGAACTCTAAAGATTAATATATTTTCAAAACGCTGTGTTTTTAAACTAAAACTGACCAAAAATTGCTACTCATTAGTCTTTTCTTGCTGTTTTTGACCAATTCTATTTACAAGTAGGAATAATTGATGTATATTATACTTGCATATAAAATGTACAGTTTATTTCGTGATGTGGAGGTATTTTATTCCATTTTCTACTAAGAAAAACGGAGTAAGAGATAAGAATTGGGTGAAAAAACCGGGATAGACTGTATATGCAAAAAAGAGATAAAGAGAAAAGGTCATTATAATATTTAAAATGAGGAGTGATTTATTTGAAGATGAGAACTTTTAAGAAGATCGTCGGAAGTGCAGTTTCTGCAATGATGATTGCTTCAAGTCTCCCTGTTACCGCACTTGCTGCCGATCAGCAGATAAGAGGAAACGTAGGCGGTTACGACTACGAGATGTGGAACCAGAACGGACAGGGCAACGCTCAGATGAACCCGGGCGCAGGCTCTTTCACTTGTTCATGGAGCAATATCGAGAACTTCCTGGCTCGTATGGGCAAGAACTTCGACAGCCAGAAGAAAAACTACAAGTCCTTCGGCAATATCGTTCTTACTTATGATGTAGAGTACACTCCAAGAGGAAATTCTTATATGTGCGTTTACGGATGGACAAGAAATCCTCTTATGGAGTACTACATAGTTGAAGGCTGGGGCGACTGGCGTCCACCCGGAAACGACGGTGAGAGAAAGGGTAATATAACTCTCAACGGCAATACATACGAAATTGCCAAGACAATGCGTTATAACCAGCCTTCTCTCGACGGTACTGCTACATTCCCGCAGTACTGGAGCATCAGGACCACAAGCGGTTCACAGAATAACACGACCAACTACATGAAGGGCACTATCGACGTATCCAAGCACTTCGATGCATGGAGCCAGAAGGGCCTCGATATGTCAGGTACTCTCTATGAGGTTTCCCTTAACATTGAGGGCTACAGATCAAACGGTCAGGCTAATGTTAAGAGCGTAACTGTTACGACCAATGCGACCGATGACCAGATGGGTCAGGAGCAGCAGGGCGGCGGCAACGCAGGCGGCAATGACGGCGGCGGCCAGCAGTGGGGCGGCGGCAACGGCGGCGGCTTCGACTTCGGCGGCGGCCAGCAGGGCGGCTTCGACTGGGGCGGCCAGCAAGGCGGTCAGTGGGGCGGCCAGCAGGGCGGCTTCGACTGGGGCGGCCAGCAAGGCGGTCAGTGGGGCGGCCAGCAGGGCGGCTTCGACTGGGGCGGCCAGCAAGGCGGCTTCGACTGGGGCGGTCAGCAGGGCGGCCAGCAAGGCGGCGGAAACGCTGGCGGCGGCAACGGCGGCGGTGGCACCACTTATGAGGGTGCAGGCAGCACCGAGGGCGTAGCAGCTCACCAGAACCTCAACTACAAGTACGAAAAGGGCGGCAGCGGCTTCAAGGATGTTATGGGACCGTATTTCCGTCTCGGTACTTCCGTAAGCGGCATGGAGATCGGTAACTCACAGGCTCAGCAGTTCATCAAGACAAACTACAACTCTATCACCTGCGAAAACGAAATGAAGCCTGATTCTATCGTTAAGGGCGTAAACGGTGATGAAGTAAATATAAGCCTCAGCTCCGCAAGCAATATCCTTAAGTTCGCAGAGCAGAACGGCATCGGTGTTCGTGGTCATACCTTCGTATGGTACAGCCAGACACCTCAGTCCCTCTTCCAGGACAACGGCGGATTTGTTTCCAAGGATCGTATGAACAAGCGTCTCGAGAGCATGATAAAGAATACATTCTCACAGCTCCAGAGCCAGTTCCCGAACCTTCAGGTACACTCCTACGACGTATGTAACGAGCTCTTCGTTAACGACGGCGGCGGAATGAGACCGGGCAGCAACTCCAACTGGGTAAGAGTATACGGCGAAGGCAACTCTGAGTTCGTAGTAAACGCATTCAAATACGCAAGACAGTATGCTCCAAAGGATTGTAAGCTTTACCTCAACGACTATAATGAGTATATGAGCGCAAAGACAAACGACCTTGTAAATATGGCTAAGACAGTCATGAAGGAAGGCGACTATATTGACGGTATCGGTATGCAGGCTCACCTTGACTCAAGATATCCTTCAGCAAGCGAGTTTGAGACAGCTCTTAAGAAGTTCGCATCTCTCGGTCTTGACGTACAGATCACAGAGCTCGATATCACAAACAGCACAGGCTCAAACGGAACTCTCTATCCTCAGATCTTCGAGGTTGCTATGAAGAACGCAGCTAATATCTCAACTGTAACTCTCTGGGGTACAACAGATGAGAGAAGCTGGAGAGCTAATCAGAACGGCGGTTCACCGCTTCCGTTCAGCAACTATCAGCCTAAGTCGTTCTACAACAACATCCTTGCTCTTGCAAATAAGATCGATCCTCCGGCAGTTGCAGGAACAACAACAACAACTACTACTACAACTACAACCACCACAACAACTACAACTACAACAACCACAACAACAAAGCCTACCACAACAACTACAACAACAACTACAACTACAGCTCCTAAGAAGCCTGAAATGACATTATGGGGCGACGCTAACAACGACGGCGGACTTGACATGGGCGATGCAGTAATCATCATGCAGGCTCTTGCAAATCCTGACAAGTACGGCGTAGGCGGTACAGATTCACACGCTCTTACAGAGCAGGGTAAGATAAACGGAGACGTTAACGGCTCTGAGGGTCTTACAACAAATGACGCACTTTACATCCAGGAGAAGCTTCTTGGACTCAGAAAGTGATATAAAGCTGTTTATTTGGTCTTTATAATATAAAAAACCGACAAGGGAGAGGTAATACTCTCCCTTGTCGGGATTTTTTTTGCAAAAAAATCCCGACACCGAAGAACACTGAAACTTCGGTATCGGTTCAATGAGGATGATTTTTAAAAGCCTTCGCAGGCTTTAGCAGAAAGCTAAAGCTTTCAACTATTTGAGGACTGGAACTTGATTACCAATCTCTGTGAATATAATATCACTTCCAAGCCCTCTTTATCAACTCATTTTTTGCAGATTAAGTGGATAAAACGATGATATTGTAACATTTACGTGAAAAAGGCGGACTCCGGTCCGCCTTTTGTTATGCTTTTTTGGAAGAGATCTCATTTTCGATAGCTTCTGCTCTGAGGAGAGCGGTGTCGATATGGTCGCAGAAGTTTTCCCTGCCGACTTCCTCGATAAAGCCGGCCTTGGTCATGACCTTCATAGGCTGCTCGTTTACATGAGAGAATACCACCATTACGTTATGGCGCTTGCATCTTTTAACGATACGCATGAGAGCTTCAACGCCCGTAGCGTCCATAGCGGGAACATTCCTCATTCTTATGCAGAGCACGTCGATATCCTTGTCGCTGAGCACGTACTTATACTTATCGGTAGCAGCAAAGAACATAGGACCGTTGATCTCGAATACACGGGTATTCTTCGGTATCTTCTTGAGGAGTATGTTATCGGGGTCGGTGTCCTCGTCGTCGATATCCTTCCATGCATGAGCCTCAGTAACGTCAGCCATTCGCTTCATGAAGAGGAGAGCTGCCATTACCATGCCTACGCCGATGGCAACAACGAGGTCGAATACTACAGTAAGAATGAGAGTTACGAAAAGTACAGCGATATCGCTCTTGGGAGCAGTCTTGACTGTATTTCTGATATTTCTCCAGCCGCACATATTATAAGCAACTATAAAGAGTATAGCCGCAATAGTAGGCATAGGGATAAGCGAAGCATATGGCATGAGCACAACGAGGATAACTACCAGCACTACCGAGTGTACCATGCCTGCGATAGGAGTACGTCCGCCGTTCTTTACGTTAGCGGCAGTACGTGCGATAGCACCTGTAGCGGGGATACCGCCGAAGAAAGCCGAGCCGATATTTGCAGTACCCTGAGCGATGAGCTCCATATTTGAGCGGTGCTTTGAACCTACCATACCGTCAGCAACGACGCAGGAGAGGAGAGACTCAACAGCTGCAAGTACAGCTATAGTGAAAGCATTGGGGATAAGAGCTCTTACCCTTGCGAAGGTGACCTCGGGAACCGTCAGCTTCGGGAGAGAATTTGATATCTGATAGAGGTCGCCGATAGTATTTACCCTGACATCGCAGAGCTTGACTATAGCGGAACAGACGATGACCGCAATAAGCGAAGCGGGTATCTTTTCCAGCTTTTTAGGCCAGAGGATAAGTATTGCAAGGGAAATAACGCCGATAAGGAGAGCCTGCCAGTTTATGGTATCAATGCAGGTGAAGATCTCCTTTACCTTGTCAATGGTCTCTATGGGCTTGTTTTTGAAGGTGAGTCCCAGGAAGTCCTTGACCTGTCCGAGGAGTATGGTCACGGCGATACCGAAGGTAAAGCCCGTGGTTATAGTACCGGGGATGTACTTGATAAGAGCTCCGAAGCGGCAGAAGCCCATTACGATAAGTATGATGCCTGCCATTATCGCCGATATTGCAAGACCGTCCATGCCCTCGACCGCAACTATACCTGCGACAGTTGTAGCGAATGCCGCAGTAGGACCTGCTATCTGTACACGGCTTCCGCCGAGGAAAGAAACTATAAAGCCTGCGATTATGGCGGTATAAAGACCCTGTTCGGGGCCGACTCCCGAAGCAAGAGCAAGGGCGATCGACAGGGGCAGCGCAATTATAGCGACTATGATACCTGAGATAATGTCCTTGATGAACTGCTCCTTGGTATAGGTCTTCATAACCGAGAAAAGCTTTGGTTTGAGCTTTTCCTCCGTTGGTTTCAATACTTTTTCAGCCATTTTACTAACCTCTTTTTCTTTGTTTTTGGGGTAAATGACTTTTTTGGCGGTCGGAAGCTGTTGGGCGTTTGCGTAATTGTCCCGAACTACAAACACAAATTCTGTCAGGACCGCCGTTTACGGCGCTTATTATAGTCTTGACTGAATTTGTGTTTGTGGTATAATAAGCAATTGCGAACGCCTTATGCTCAATAGACCATAAAAATCTTCACATACCCGTTTTTTTCAAAAAAAGACACGCAACGCTTCTATTATACTACTAATAATAGCGGTTTTCAAGAGATTTCGGACAGGGAGAAAAATTTTGGCGGTTTATATATATTCCTGTCAGCTGAGGAGAAAAGGATTGAGCAGAATGAGAAATTAGTAAGATATTCACAAAAATCAAAATGCAGATTTGTGTATTGCTACAAAGTTGAAAAATTTTTTTTCTTATTAAACGGTTTTCCGTTTAATTTCAGTCCATTTCAGCCCACTTACAGGAAGCGGTTTTATGAAAGCGTTCTTAGCCTTTAATAAATATTCAACTCTCAGCTCTCAACAAAAAACGAAGCGGCTCTCCATTCGGAGAACCGCCTGAACTATATCATGAAAAGCTTACTTTTGTTCTTTTACTATGGCCTTGCTTCCGAGGAAGGTGAGGAGGAAGTAGCCGCCGTATATGGCTATGAGTATGATCGCAGTAAAGATAACGGGCTTTGTGTAGTTATCCGTTACGAGAAGATCAAGTCCGATCTTGGCAAATCTCATGCCCGCATAGGAGTGGAGACAAGCCAGAAGCAGCGGCAGCAGGAAGAATATTCCCGACTGCCTGAATATGGACCTTGATATCTCCCTTTCCTCTACGCCAAGCTTGCGGAGCATGGTATATCTCGGCATACTGTCAGCGCTCTCTGAGAGCTCCTTCAGCGCAAGTATAGCGCCGCAGGATACGAGGAAGATAAAGCCGATGTAAAGTCCGAGGAAGGTAACTAAAGCACCTATGCCTATGGCATTGCTTGCAGCCTCGATCCTTGTTTCAAGTCCATGCATAAAGCCGTTTCCCGCTCCGCTCTGATACCGGTGCATCACATTGTTCCAGTTGTCTCTTGCTGTTTTTTCTGCGGCTTCCCTGCCATTTTTATCAGTAGCCTTATAGTTGCCGACGAAATAGTCAACTCCGCGGTATTTCTCGGATACTGCATTGTCGGGAACGATTATCGTACCTGTATTTGAAGCCTGTATATCGGGATAAAACGAGCTTATTATACATTTTTCCGAGCTTGGCTTTAAAGTATTGCCGAAAACAGTTATTTCGGTACTATCCTCAAGGAGCTTATCATACATAGCGGGGAGTCCCGCAGCATTTGCGCTCACAGCGTATTCGCCGTCGCCGAGCTCTATCTGCTTTTGTCCGTAGAGCTCCATGATAGCGTTGTAATCACTGAGCTTCAGGAATGAGATATCAAAGTTCATCATTGCATATATGCTCATTGAACCGCCTGTCAGTTCGGCTTTTCTGTCACCTGCAAAGGTGTCGAAGGTAAAGTTGCTTTCGTTATAATCATGGAAGTGGCAATACTCATCAAAATCGTCGTAGATGCTCATATTCTGCTGAGCGTATACATCGTCGATATTGCCTGTGCGGTATGAGGAGTCGTCTGTGCCATCATGAGTATGAAGTGAAAAGCGTCCGTAAAAATCAACAGGGAAATTGTCCTCAACACCCTTGTTCAGAGAGTTCCTGATAGTGAACGCAGTTGAGAGGGTGCATATAGTCACAAAGAGCATAAGACATATAACTGTCATGGAAGCGATAGTGGTGTTTATCTTGCTGCTTATCTGACGGAATGTAAAGCTGTTCAGTCCGCGGTGATAAACTCCCTTTGCGGACATCACCACTCTCAGGAGCATACCCGATACGGACCAGAAGATAAAGAATGTGGAAACGATGCCTGCAAGTATGGCAAGACCTATCCTTTTTTCATTGATGTGTTCAAAGTCCCAGCCGACTGTATGATATGCCCAGATGAGGACTGCTGCGGAGATAAGGAATACTATCACGCAGAGCCACGGGTTCTTCATGGTTATCTTTTCCGAGCGCTTGCCCGAGTTCATAAGGGTGATAAGGCGGCATTTGCTGATAACGAAGCCGCTTCTCAGCATTACGACAGCGTACATAATGCCGAAGTAAAGTATGGTCTTTGTTATTGCCGAGCCCGATACCGTGAATTTATAGTCATTCATGTCGGCTTCAAACATATTTGCAACAACTGCGCTCATGACCTGTGAAAGACCTATGCCGATCATAAGCCCCACAAAGAGGGAGCCGATGCCGATGATGACAGTTTCGCAGAGAAGAAGTGCGGATATTTTCCGCTTGCTCATGCCGAGCATCATATACAGGGCAAATTCCTTGTTCCTGCGCTTCATAAGGAAGCGGCTTGCATAAACTATGAGAAGTCCGAGGACTACGGCTATGAATACACTTACACCGGATATAGCCGTTGTGAGAATATGTATCAGCTCGCGCTGGTCGTCGCTTACTCTGAGAAAGGCTGTCTGCGTCTCTATGGCGTTGAATATGTAGAATACAGCAACTCCCAGTACGAGAGTGAAGAAGTATATGGCATAGTCCTTGATGCTTTTGCGGATGTTGCTGAGGGATATCTTAAAGAGCATCGCTCACGTCACCTCCCAGCAGAGTAACTACATTGATTATCTTGTCAAAGAACTGCCTGCGGCTGTCGTTTCCGCGGATTATCTCGTTGAAGAGCTTGCCGTCCTTGATGAAAAGTACTCTTGAAGCATAGCTTGCGGTAAATGAATCGTGAGTTACCATTATTATAGTGGCGTTATGCTCTCTGTTGAGGTAGTTGAAGCGCTCAAGCAGCATTTTTGATGATTTTGAGTCCAGAGCGCCTGTAGGCTCGTCTGCGAGTACCAGCTTCGGCTCTGTAACTATAGCTCTTGCGGAAGCAACTCTCTGCTTCTGACCGCCAGACATCTCATAGGGGTACTTTCCAAGGACATCTGTAATGCCCAGCTGCTCGGCTACGTTCTTTACAGCCTTGTCTATATCCTTTGCGGGACGCTTCTGTATCGAAAGGGCAAGGGCGATATTCTCATAGGCAGTAAGGGTGTCCATAAGGTTGAAGTCCTGAAAGATAAAGCCCAGCTTATCGCGGCGGAACTTGTTCAGCTCCCTGCCCTTCAGCTGTGTGATATCCTGATCTTCAAGGAAGATATGGCCTGCGGTAACTCTGTCGATAGTTGATATGCAGTTGAGGAGAGTGGTCTTGCCGCTTCCCGAAGCTCCCATGATAGCGGTGAATTCGCCTTTTTCAACTGAGAAGGAGATATCGTCCACAGCCTTTGTGAGGTTTGATCTGTTTCCGTAGTACTTTTCAATGTTCTGTATTCTGAGTAATGACATTTTCTTATCTCCTTTTATGCTTCAATTCTGTTTTTGTGCTTGCAGATGTACCATTGGCAAAGGTGATATACCGCAAATACGCTCCAGAAAATACCGTCTGTCATATTTCTGAGGTGAGGATCAACAGCTGCTCTGCCGCTTATTATTTCATAAAGTTCAACAGCGGCTATGGGTATTATTACTATGCTGCTCAAGATGTAAACAGCTCTGATAATGTTTGAAGTAAGCTTTTTCATAAGATCATTTCCTTTCGGTGTCTTTATTTTCGGGAGCCGTTCTCCCTTTCCATGATCTTATTATACTACGCCTTAACATTACAGTCGTGTTTTTAACATTACGCAACATTACATTTCTGTAATGTAGCCGCTGAGCGAGCGGCGGCGCAGCCACGTTGACGCTCGTAAACTCGCTCACTTTAAACAATACAGTTAATTGTACATCGCTTACAGCACTTATAAATGATCGTATTGTTAGCTCATTGTAGGGGCTGCCTTTGGCAGTCCGCATTTACACGTTTGTTTGTAAGGGCTGATGCCTACATCGCCCCGTCGGTTTTATCATTATTTCGCGGGCTGATGTGGGCATCAGCCCCTACGATTGGCTAAAAGCTAAAGGCTAACAGTTATATAAGGTAATGATCGTTTTTGGCAAATGCTATGGTGAGCTCCGTGAAGCTTCCGCGCTCGGAGGCTGCGGAAATACCGTGTCCGAGCCTGTCACAGAGATTTTTGACTATATACAGTCCCATACCCGTTGACTTTGCATAGGTGTGGCCGTTCTCGCCTGTGAAGCTCTTGTCGAAAACACGGGGGATATCGCTTTCGGGTATGCCGATGCCGTTATCGCGGAAGTGCAGGAGCACTCTGTCCTCAAGCTTCTCTGCCGAGATATGTATCACAGGCTCACGGCCTTCTACTGTATATTTCAGGCTGTTTGCCATGAACTGTCCGAGTATGAATTCAAGCCATTTCCCGTCTGTCATTACCGTAATATCAAGTCCCTCAGTCTCTATGGAAGCTCCCGCAAGTTGTGCTGCTTCGCGGTTTTTGATAGCCACGTTGGCAACAGCCCGCTTCAGGGACGTTTCCTTTATTATATAGTCCTTTTCGGCATTTTTAGAGCGCGCATAGTAGAGCACCTGATCGGTATAGTCATCTATCCTGCGAAGCTGCTCGGTGAACTTCTCGCCAAGCTCGTCCCTGTGATTGTGCGCCATGAGCTGCAGGCTTGCCACAGGGAGCTTTACCTCATGCACCCACATCTCGATGAAATCGCGGAAATCATCGGAGCGCCTCTTGTGCTCCGCTACCTTTTCGCACATGGACTTATTCGCATCGCACAGGGCATTGTAAAGTATCTCTCCCTCAAGGAAATCGGGCTTGTTTATCATTTCGTGGATAAGATACTTCTGGTCGAGTTCGTCAAGCTTCTGATGCAGCTCGGCGTAGAACTGCCTTTTCCGCAGATAGCCCGTTAGCTCCTCAAAAAATACGGATATAAGATATATTGATGTTATGAATATAATAAGCTGACCGCTGACTCTGTAAGCCGCAAGGAAAAGGAGCATAAGTCCCAGCGCGGCGGCAGCGATAAGGTAGTACCACAGCCTGTCTCTTAGGTAATTTCCGAGCTTCATTTCAGTACATACCCCTGTTTCTTTCTGGTTTCGATAGCGTCATTGCAGCCAAGCTCCGCAAGCTTTGAGCGCAGACGGCTTATATTGACCGTAAGGGCGTTGTCGTTTACGAACTCGTCGTTGTCCCACAGAGCTGTCATAAGGTCGTCACGGGTAACGATAGAGCCCTTTCTGTCCAGCATAAGGCGGAATATTATCATTTCGTTCTTGGTGAGTATGACATCGCGGCTGCCGTCTGTAAGGCTTCCCTTTGCGTCGTTGACCTGCAGGCCGTTGTAGGACTGTACGGATGTGTTTCCTGCGGCGCGTTTGAGTACAGCGGATATACGCAGGAGAAGTATAGTCGGGTTATAGGGCTTTGTTATGTAGTCGTCCGCACCGTAGCTCATGGAGAGTACCTCGTCGGTCTCGGAGGTGCGGCTCGTTACCATTATGACGGGGATATCGCTTTCTTTGCGTATCTCCTTAAGGAGCTGCTCACCGTTGAGGTTGGGGATATTTATATCCATGAGTATAAGGTCGGGATGTGCGGAAAGGATATCCGCCTTTGAGTTTGAGAAATCCGTAAGGCACTCGGCTTCGTAGCCTGAGTTGCGGAGAAGCTCGGCAAGCTCCTCACGGATAGACTTGTCGTCTTCAACTATATATATCTTGCTCATAAGTCACCTCATAATAAAGTTTTCGGATTACATTATAGCATAATTGCAGGAATAAAACAAGTGAAGCAGTTTTCGCAATAAGGAAATTGACATTGTTTTGAAGCTGTGATATACTAATTGCAAAGGAGTTGCGGAAAATGACTAAGATAGACCTTATAACAGGAGTGCTCGGCTCGGGAAAAACTACCTTCCTGCTGAGATATGCACGGCATCTCATTGACAGCGGAGAAAATATCGCCGTACTCGAAAACGATTTCGGCGCTGTAAATATAGATATGATGATGCTCCATGAGCTGAAAGGGGAGCACTGCCGCCTTGAAATGATAGCGGGCGGCTGTGACGCGGACTGCCACAGGCGGCGCTTCAAGACGCAGCTCATTTCTCTCGGTATGCAGCACTTTGACCGCGTTATCGTCGAGCCGTCGGGTATTTTCGACATGGACGAGTTCTTTGATATCCTTCATGAGTCTCCCCTCGACAACTGGTTCGAGATAGGGAGTGTTATCACTATTGCCGACGGAGAGGCTGACGAGGAGCTCTCGCCGCAGATGGAGTACCTTCTCGGTTCTGAGGCTGCCTGCTGCGGAAAGCTGGTCATAAGCAAGATAAACGGTGAAGCTGACGCTGCCCTCACGCAGAGGATACTGGAGCGTGTGAACGCTGCCCTTGAAAAGATACGCTGTGACCGCAGACTTTCGCTCCGTGATGTTGTGGCGAAGGACTGGGAGAGCTTTGACGATGATGATTACAGGACGCTTTGCAGCGCGGGATACCGCGGTTCGAGCTATATCAAGAAATACAGTCCCGAGGACATAGAAAGCTCGGTACACTATTTCATGCATATCGCTCTGCCGAAGGAGCGGATAGAGGAAGTTATCGCCGATATCATGAGCGATGAGAGCTGCGGCAGTATATTCCGCATAAAGGGAGCTCTTCCTGCGGGCGATGGCTGGCTGAAAATAAATGCTACCCGCGAAAAGACCGAGATATCGCCTGTTTCCGTGGGACAGCCCGTGCTGATAGTAATAGGGGACAACGTCTCGCGCGAACGTATAGACTGCCATTTGAAGCCGCTGAATACCGACAGCGAATATGTTTCCATATAAAACGCCTGACATTAGATCAGCGCCCTCTGTTTTTTCAGAGGGCGCTGATGTGCTTTTTGACGTTTATTTTACTGTTGTAATATCGCTTCCGAACCACTTTGCTGATATCTCGCCAAGCTTTCCGTCAGCCTTCATTTCACTGAGAAGCTCCTGTACCTTGTTGCGGAGCTCTTCGTCTTCCTTTCTGAATCCGACAGCGTACTCTTCCGATTCGAGATTGCCGGGGAGTATGACATAATCCTTGCTGTTTGAGGTGATGAAGTAGTTTGCAACTACGGAATCAAGGAATACTGCATCAGAGAAGCCGAGCTCCATCTGATTGAGAGCTGTTACGTTGTCCTCAAGGGGCGACTCGGTGATTTCGCTGAAAAGATCTGCTGCTTCCAGTATCTCCTGAGCAGTCGAGCCTGTCTGAACTCCAACGGTCTTGCCCTTAAGGTCGTCCATTGACTTTATTTCGCTGTCTGCGGGGACTACGAATATCATCTCGTTCTTCATATAAGGCTCGGAGAGGTTCATGACCTCAGCTCTTGCGGGGCTTATGGACATACCGTTCCATATGCAGTCGATCTTGCCGACCTTGAGGTCCTCTTCCTTTGTGTCCCAGTTTATAGGCTGCTTTACGAGCTCTACGCCCAGTCTGTCGCATACTTCCTGTGCAACGTCGATATCAAAGCCGATTATATCGTTGTTTTCGTCTGTGAAGCCCATCGGCGGGAAGCTTGCGTCAAGTCCGAGTACGAGCTTCTTGTCGTCAAGGACCTTCTGAAGCGAGTCGTCCGCTGCAGGTGCTGCCGCAACTGCAGCTGCTTCGGTCTCTGCTTCGGCAGTATTTGCAGCGGTAGTACTTTCTGTTTTATTGCCTGAGCCGCTGTTCGGATCGAGACAGGCTGTTGTGCCTGCGAGCACGGATACGGCTGCCATACCTGCTAAAAGGCTTCTGAAATTATTCTTTTTCATTATGATTTTCTCTCCTTCGGTTTTTGTTATATATGATACACATATAATATCACATTTATCTGCGGGTGTAAAGTACGGGGGCTGTGTTTTCGGAACTTCTTATAAATAATTGAATACTTGTACGGGTAATTTGGCGATTATTTGTGAAAAACGGCTCCATAAAGCTGTATACGGAGGTTTTTCCTTTACATTCGTTCCCGAATGTGGTATAATGAGTTTTGTTGTGCGATAAATCAGAATTTGCCGCTGAGCGAGCGGCGGCGCAGCCACGTTGGCGCTCGTAAACTCGCTCACTTTAAACAACACCGTTAATCGTACATCGCTTACAGCACAAAAAATGATTGTACCATTAGCCCATTGTAGGGGCCGGCGTCCCCGACAGCCCGTGCCTTACTCAATAAATAACATGAAGCATATTATAGGGGCGGATATTATCCGCCCGTGATACAATGGTAAAATCAACTGGGCGATGTGGGCATCGCCCACTACAAGGGACGTCGAGACGCCGTCCCCTACACATTTAAATTATGATTTGCGAAAGGAGTAAATATGATAACAGTAACTGATGTGAGTGTGCAGTTCGGCGGCTCCACTCTTTTTAAAAACGTAAACCTTAAATTCACAAACGGCAACTGCTACGGCGTTATCGGCGCAAACGGCGCGGGAAAATCGACCTTTCTCCGTGTGCTCTGCGGCGAGCTCGAACCTGCTTCGGGTGAAGTTGTAATGCCCAAGGAGGAACGCCTCAGCGTTCTTAAGCAGGATCACTTCGCTTACGACGAGTACACCGTACTCGATACCGTAATTATGGGAAATGCCAGACTTTATCAGATAATGCAGGAAAAGGACGCTCTTTACGCAAAGGAGGACTTCTCCGAGGAGGACGGCGTAAAGGCTTCTGAGCTTGAAGGCGAATTTGCCGAGCTCAATGGCTGGGAGGCAGAGTCCGACGCTTCAAAGCTCATACAGGGTCTCGGACTTTCCGAGGATATTCTCTATTCGCAGATGTCGTCCCTTTCGGGTAACGAAAAGGTCAAGGTGCTGCTTGCACAGGCTCTTTTCGGCAATCCCGACATCATTCTCCTCGATGAGCCTACGAACCACCTTGACATTGACGCGGTACGCTGGCTCGAGGAGTTCCTTTCGGAGTACTTCGGTACGGTCATCGTTGTATCCCACGACCGTCACTTCCTGAATAACGTCTGCACTCATATTGTCGATATCGACTACAACAAGATAAAGATGTATGTGGGCAACTACGAATTCTGGTACGAGTCCAGCCAGCTCATTCAGCGCATGATAAAGCAGCAGAACAAGAAGAACGAGGAGAAGATAAAAGAGCTCAAGGACTTTATCGCACGTTTCTCGGCCAATAAATCAAAGTCAAATCAGGCGACCTCACGCCGAAAGCTCATTGAAAAGCTCACCGTTGAGGAGCTCCCCGCGTCAAGCAGAAGATATCCGTTCATCGGCTTCGATATGGACAGAGACCTGGGCAAGGATATACTTCAGGTCGATGGGCTTACAAAGACGGTAGACGGCGTAAAGCTCCTCGACAACGTAAGCTTTACCCTCGGCAGGAACGACAAGGTTGCCTTTGTGGGCGAGAGCGAACAGGCTATAACCATGCTTTTCAAGATACTTATGGAAGAGGAGCAGCCCGATTCGGGAAGCTTCAAATGGGGAGTATCCGTCACCACTTCATATATGCCCGTTGATAACTCAGAGTATTTCAACGGCTGCGAGCTTTCAATACTCGACTGGATACGCCAGTACTCCGTAAAGGACGAGACAGAGACCTATCTCCGCGGCTTCCTCGGACGTATGCTGTTCTCGGGGGACGATGTGTACAAGCCCGTAAATGTACTCTCGGGAGGAGAAAAAGTGAGATGTATGTTCTCGCGCATGATGCTTTTCGGCTCGAATGTGCTTGTGCTCGACCGTCCTACCAACCACCTCGACCTTGAAAGCATTACCGCTGTTAACAACAGCCTTATCAATTTCAAGGGAGTCGTGATCCTTGCTTCTCACGACCATGAGATAATGCAGACCACTGCCAACCGTATCATCGAGATACTTCCTCAGGGCTGCCTTGACAGACAGGGAACTTACGAAGAATTCATAGATTTCAAGAAAGAAAACGGACTTATGTGAGAAAAAGCCTTAAAGCGGTCATGATAAACTGCTTTAAGGCTTTAATGATTTTATGAGTATTTTGGCTTCAAAGAAATCACGTACTGCTTCGATGCCCTTGAATTCCATATATCTCGGATATCCAGGGGGATTATCCGCAGAGTAGGTCAGGTGATATATCCTGTAGATACCGCCGCCTCCGTGCAGGTCTCCCACAAGATAAAGCACCTCGTCGTTGACCCCGTTGCTGGCAACAGCATAGATATTGTTCCTGAAAAGCTCGTGGTCTTCTCCAAGCTCTTTTTTCAATTCCCTTACGAAATAGCCTGTTGCCTCGGAGAGAAGCAAAAGCTTCCATGTGAACCTTGTTCCGTATTTCATATTAAGGTAACTGAAAGCTTCTTCTTCGGTCATTTTCTTCACCTGCAATTCGCTTTTTATCGTATCTGACGGGCTCATGCCCGTATATTCCGCGCCGTTCACGCCGAAGCTGACCTCCTATATGCGGGAGAAAACTTCGCCTATCCTGTCGCAGATGAGCAGATCGGCGTTCTTGTCCATCTGAGTGGGCGACATATTGATGATAACAAGGTTATTTCCCTTGAAATAGCGGATAAGTCCCGCCGCAGGATATACGTTGAGAGAGGTTCCGCCGATTATGAGCGTATCCGCCGAAGCAATAGCGCGGACTGCTCCGTTTACCGTGTCGTCGTCGAGGGACTCCTCATAAAGTACCACATCGGGCTTTATAATACCGCCGCAATCGCACTTCGGGACGCCCTGCGAGTCGGTAATGGCATGAACATCATGGAATTTCCTGCATTTTGTGCAGTAATTTCTGAGGACGCTGCCGTGAAGCTCGTATACGGTCTTACTGCCTGCCGCCTGATGAAGTCCGTCTATATTCTGAGTGACTACAGCGGTCAGCTTTCCCTCTTTTTCGAGCTCCGCAAGCTTTATATGAGCCGAATTTGGCTTAGCGTCAAGGCACAGCATCTTTGCTCTGTAGAAGCGGTAGAACTCCTCGGTCTTTTTCATGAAAAACGTGTGGCTGAGTATAGTCTCGGGGGGATAGTCCCATTGCTGACTGTAAAGTCCGTCAACACTGCGGAAGTCGGGGATACCGCTCTCCGTGGAAACTCCCGCGCCGCCGAAAAAAACGATATTATGTGAGTTTTTTACTGTTTCCGAGAGCTTTTCAATATTGTCCATAATTATTCTCCTATGACCTTTACGTAGAATTTCCTTGTCCTCGGGCCGTCGAACTCGCAGAAGTAGATGTCCTGCCATGTGCCGAGAAGGAGCTTGCCGCCTGTGACTATGATGGTCTCGCTTGCGCCTATTGCCGAGGATTTTATATGCGCGTCGGAATTTCCCTCAGCGTGACGGAAGGACTGAAGCTCGGGGAAGAATTTGTCAAGTCCCTTTATTACGTCGGTCTGTACGTCAGGATCGGCATTTTCATTGATAGTTATTGCGGCTGTGGTGTGTGGGCAGAAAACTATGCATATACCCTCGAGAACGCCGCTTTCCTTAACGGATTCGCTTACTTCTCTGGTGATATCCACAAGTCCTTCTGCGGGAGTGCTGAGTTTGAAATTGAATAACATGATGATCTCCTTTCGTAAATCAAAATTTATATTTGTAGGGGCGGATATTATCCGCCCGAAATTACACTT
>NZ_CAMKRR010000013.1 GCF_946415235.1 uncultured Ruminococcus sp.
TAGGAGGAGTTCAAATGTCAGATTTCAATTATGAGGAAACACTCGAACCCGATGTTAACATTAAGGTCATCGGTGTAGGCGGCGGTGGTGGAAACGCCGTAAACTGCATGGTAGATTCGGGTGTCAATAATATAGAATATATCGCGATCAATACAGATGCCAAGGCTCTTAACAAGTCAAAGGCCACTACAAGGATACCGATCGGCGCTAAGCTCACAAAGGGAAGAGGAGCAGGAAACAAGCCAGAGATCGGTCAGCGCAGTGCCGAGGAGAACCGCGACGAGATCGAGACACACCTCAAGGGTGCTGACATGATCTTCATAACCGCAGGTATGGGCGGCGGAACAGGTACGGGAGCTGCTCCTGTAGTTGCAAAGATCGCAAAGGAAATGGATATCCTTACAGTCGCAGTCGTTACAAAGCCATTCCTTTTCGAGAGAGAGCAGAAAATGGCTCAGGCTGAGAGAGGTATCGCAGAACTCAGAAAGTATGTTGACTCCCTTATCGTTATCCCTAATGAAAGACTTCTTGTGGGACTTGACAAGCCCCTTACAATGCTCCAGTCCTTCGCACTGTCAGACGACGTGCTCAAGACAGGTGTAAAGAGCATCTCCGACCTTATTGTTGAAGAGGGCTATATCAACCTTGACTTCGCAGACGTTTCAACTATCATGAGAAACGCAGGCTATGCTCACATGGCTATCGGTCACGGTACAGGCAAGGACAAGGCAAGAGACGCTGCAAATGCAGTTATCTCCAGCCCGCTTCTTGAGACATCTATCTCGGGCGCTAAGAGACTTCTTATCAATATCGCAATGTCAGAGGATATCCTTTCATCCGATGTTGATGCAGCTACAAAGATGATAACTGATACAGCCGCTGACGGTGTTGAGTTCATCTTTGGTACAGCATTCAAGGAAGATATGCAGGATGAGATGACTATCACAGTTATCGCTGCGGGATTCGACGATATGGATTCTGCCAATGACGCAGCAGTTGCGGCGGCAGCAGCAGGCGAAGAGAGCCACGATGATGATATCATCCCGATCGACAATCCTCTTATTGACGGACTTGGCTTCGGCGCACCGAGCAGCGCTCCGAGACCTGCTTCGACATCAAATCAGGATTACGACCTTGACGACATCTTCAAGATGCTCGGCAACTAATAGAAATATAAAGCGGTTCGTTATGAGCCGCTTTTGTTTTATGCGGAGAAAGCCGAAGAACGGCTTGAAATCGGCTTGATAAAAGGTTTTGACAGCGTATTTCCGGCGTCTGCAAAAGACTTTTGGTTGAAAAAATATGCCGTGTCTGCTATGATGAGTTCAGACAAGGGAAGCACCCTTGCAGAAAGGAGTGGAACGTATGGAACTGAGCAACAGGATAAAGGAACTGAGAACTGAAAAGGGCTGGTCGCAGGAGGTACTGGCACAGCGCGCGTATGTCAGCCGTCAGACCATATCCAACTGGGAGACCGAAAGGAGCTATCCCGATGTTCATAGTCTGCTTATCCTAAGCGATGTATTCGGCGTTTCCCTCGATGAGCTTATCAAAGGAGATGTTGATGCTATGAAAGAGAAGGTTACAAAGAATGACGGAAAAGAAATGAAAAAGCTCTATAACCTTGCAGGCATAGAATGTCTTGCAGGTCTGGCTTCGGCTGTTCTCTGCGGTGCGTTGGAAGTCGAGATGTTAAAATTGTTATTTGCGATGCGTACCGGAGCGTTTCTGACGGTAACTTTTATATCATTTCGCAAAATGGGCAAAATACAGGAAGAGAACGATGTTCAGACCTACCGTGAGGTCATTGCATTCATGAACGGCGAAACTCTTGATGACATCGAAAAGGCAAAGGAGCTTGAAAAGCGGAAGGGCTTGAAAAAGAAACATATTATGACTTTAGCTTTGGTTTTGGGTATAGGCGTGGCAATCGAATTTGTCATATTTTCCGTTATGTTTCTGGAGAGACGCGGATATATTATTTAAACCCGAGCGTGAGAAATTCATTCGGGATTTCTCCTTGATGTCTGTAAAAGCACATTTTGTATAGCTTTTGTATTTCTAAACTGTAACTAAATATATTTTTATAACGCAAAAAAGTAAAGACATTGACACTGAAATATCGAATGAGCAGTTTTTACTGTATTTTTATAGTAAATTGCACTAAAATCAATTCAAATTTTCTACATTTCAATAGTTGAAATAATATAATAAATATGTTATAATTTACATAAGGCAAAATCATCAGAACCTGTATTCATGGACTGTGAAGGCTTTTTTATATGCAATATCACTAATTCCGCCTTCATAGCGCTCGAATATGGGTTCTTATTCCTTAATTTTTTACCTCGGTCTGACCGAGGGGAACGGAGAGTACCATGAGCGAACCAACACCAACCGTATTAAGAGAGACCAAGATCGGTCAGAAGGGATTTATCAAAGAGGACGTTATTACTTACCTTGATGAGCTTAATTCCAAGATAGTTGCCCTTGAAGAAGACAACAAGGCTTTGAAGGAAAAAGGGGGACAGGCTGATCCTGAGGAAATAAATAAGTACAAGACACAGATCGAAAACCTTCAGGAAAAACTCAATACCTCCAATAATGCTCTCAGAGCTGCAAAAAAGGAAAATGAAGAACTTCAGAATACAATAAACCAGCTTAAGGCTCAGGGAGGCGGACAGCAGGCTGCTGCTGCACTCGAGGCTGCAAAGAAGGAAATAGATACGCTTAAGGAAAAGCTCAAGGCAGCAGAGCAGAAGGCTGCTGCAGGTGCTGCAAATCCGCAGGCAAACGCACAGACAACTGCCGCTCTTGAAGCTGCAAAGAAGGAGATCGAGGATCTCAGGAACAGGCTCAAGGCTGCCGAGCAGAAGGCTGCTTCAGCAGGTGCTGCACCTGCCGGCGGAGCTGCCGATGCAGAGCTTGCAAAGGCTAAGCAGGAGATCATTAAGATCTCTGATGAGCTCACTGCAAAGACCAAGGAGATCGCAGAGCTCACCGGCAAGCTCGAGGCTAAGACCAAGGAAGCTGCTGAAAAGACTGCTGAGATATCCAAGCTCAATGACGAGATCGTTGACCTCAAGGAGAATGCAGCTCCTACATTTGATATGGGCGCTCTCTTCACCGAGGCTCAGAAGAACGTAACTCAGATCCAGAACAAGGCTAAGAAGGACGCTGAGGCAGTTACCAAGGAAGCCAACGACAAGGCTGCTCAGGTCATCAAGGATGCAAATATCGAGGCTGAAAAGGCAGTTGCAAACGCTAATGTTGCAGCTGAGGCCTGCATAAAGGAAGCTAACGAACAGGCTCGCAATACTGTCAACGAGGCTAATGCACACGCTGACAAGGTAAATGCAATGTCCAAGACTGTACGCGAAATGCTCCTCACAGAGATCGAGAGCATCAACAGCAAGTTCACGGATATCGCTTCTGTACTCAATAACCTTACAGGCCAGTGCTCGGGCAGAATGAACGAGGCTCAGAATATCATCGGCGAAGCCCGCAAGGCTGTTGATACTCAGAAGAACGACGGCGTCGTAAAGAGATCGGATCCTCCGAGGGCTGAATTCAAGCCTTCAAAGGCTCCCAGAGGAGATATTTCGGAGCTCCCCTCAGCAAAGGTAAATGAGGCAAAGAGCGACGACGCAGGCATAAACAAGAATAACAACAATAACTTCAATAACAACAATAAGCCTGCACAGCAGAATAATCAGCCTGCTGCACAGAATCAGCAGAACAAGCCTGCACAGGGCGGAAACAAGAGCGCAAACTTCAATTTTGATATGGCTGAGCTCCTGAAGGCTGCTGAGGAAGAGGCTGCCAAGGAAGGCGAAAACTAAGAATGATATTTCCGTATCCCCTCGGCTCGTCCGAGGGGGGCGGATAATAAACAATTTTATCGGATATGCAGATTGTTAGGTGGATATCTTGCTTGATTTGGATTTCAATTTGAATGAACTTAACTGTAAAGCGGACGAGGAGCTTGCCGTTCTCGGCAAGACTGACAAAACAGCAGCAGCTGTGCTCATCTCCCGTTTTTCAAGGCTTGTTTTTATTAAATCGGAAATTTATGCAAACTCCGAGACCGACAGCGACGACCTGCATCAGGAGGGTATGATCGGGCTGCTTAAGGCTATCGACGCATTCGATCCCCGTAAAGGCGTAAAGTTCTGTACCTTTGCCGAGGTATGTATCGTCAATCGTATGAAAACTTTACTTAAAAAGTCCGAAAGGGATCTAAGCTTTGCGGAAAGGGTAGACGAGGAAGAAGCAGCTGATGTACTGTCCGTTGAGGAAACTCCTGAAAGTATTTATTTTTATAAGGAATTCTTTTCCGAGCTCTGGAGGGATATATGTTCCGTCCTTTCTCTTACGGAGCTGAACGTGCTTACGCTCTGCGTACAGGGCGACAGCTACAAGAGTGCTGCGGAAAAGCTGGGGATGACCGAGAAATCGGTCGATAATGCAATGCAGCGTGCAAGGAAGAAGATCCGCGCACTTATGCATGATACAAATTGAATATGACCGTGTAGCTCAAGCCAGCAGAGCGTTGTTTTACAAAGATGTGGGTGGAAATCCAACCGTGGTCGAAAATAATTAAGCGAGGTATAGTACTATGTACGAAGACAAGACATTAGTTTGCAAGGAGTGCGGAAACGAGTTTATTTTCTCCGCAGGCGAACAGGAATTTTATGCAGAGAAAGGCTTCGTTAACGAGCCCCAGAGATGCAAATCATGTCGTGACGCAAGAAAGAACGCAGGTAAGGCTGAGCGTGTAATGTACACAGCGGTTTGCGCGTCATGCGGCGGTGAAGCAAAGGTACCTTTCGAGCCAAAGGAAGGAAGAGCAGTTTATTGCAGCGATTGCTTTGCCAAAATGAACGAGTCGTAATTAATGAGACCGGGAGCACAGTCGGAAACGGCTGTGCTTGGTTTTGTTTATGCGTACTGCTATGCGGTGCGCTATTTTGTTTATATATGAGGTGCGGAAATGCTTGATAAAAGACTGAAAAAAATTGCTGAACTTGTCAGCGGAAAGGGAACAGCGGCAGATATCGGTACTGACCATGCTTACCTTGCGGCTGAGCTCGTAACGAGCGGAAAGTGCAGCAGGGTCATAGCTTCGGATATAAAGGAAGGTCCTCTTGAATCGGCAAGGAATACCGTTGAAAGGTATGGAGTGCAGGACAAGGTGGAGCTCATACTTTCCGACGGACTTGAAAATGTACCGTTGGGGGGCGTTTCCGATATTGTCATCGCAGGCATGGGCGGAGAGACTATCGCCGCAATTCTCGGGAAAAAAGCCGCTTATGAGCGCGATGATATCAGGTTCATACTCCAGCCCATGACAAAGGTGGAGCTTCTGCGCCGAAAGCTGTACGAAATGTGCTATGAGATAACCGAGGAGCATATAGTTGCGGACGGCGATAAGATGTACGTTATAATCGTCGCTGAGGGCGCAGGTGACTGGCGCCTGCTGACCGAGTTTGAATCCCTTTACGGCTTTTTTGAAAACGATGAGCTCGGAGCAGAGTACCGCAGGAGAGAGGCACAGAGACTTTCGAAGATAGGCAGTGCTCTTGAAGGCAGCGGAAACAGCTCGGGAGCGCAGCATTACGCAGCTCTTGCGTATAAAATGGAAAACGGCTGCGACATCGTAAAAACTGATGATATTTACAGCTATCTCGACACACTTTATCCTTTCGCATCACAGGACAGCTGGGACAATTCGGGACTTCTCGTGGAAAACTATGATATGGAGTGCAGCAAGGTGCTCCTTTCTCTTGATATCAGCCAAAAAGCAGTGCTGGAGGCTTCGGAGAAAGGTGCGGAGCTCATTATTTCGCATCATCCCGTGATATTTGAGCCCCTCAAAGCCATAACCCGCAGCAGCGTGGTGTATGAGCTTATCGACAGCGGTATCGCAGCGATTTGTATGCATACGAACCTCGATATCAGCGAGGGCGGCACTAACGGAGTTATCCTCAGGGAGCTTGAGAAGAAGTACAAGCTTACAGGTGAGCCCGAACCCTTTGAGGAAATTGGCGGCGGCAGGCACTACGGCTGGATAGTTCAGCTTGAAGAGCCTATATTCCCTGCGGAGCTTGCGAAAGGGCTCAAAGAAATATTCGGCTGCGAGTATGTCCGCATGAGCAGACGCAGACACAAGATATCAAGGATCGCATTCTGCTCCGGCTCAGGCGGCTCAATGCTGGGAGAAGCTATTGCAAAGGACTGCGATGCGCTCATAACAGGCGATGTGAAGCATGATGTGTGGATAGACGCCAACAACAGCCTTATATCGCTGTTCGACTGCGGTCACTTCCACACCGAGAATATAGTTCTGCCCGAGCTTCGCCGCGTCCTCGAGGAAAAATTCCCGCAGCTCGACGTGGAGATCGCCGAGGGATCGGTCGATCCCTGCGAGTACGTCTGAGGTGAGGGCATGAGTATATTTATATGTCCCGTGTGCGGAGAAAAGCTCGAACCTGCGGAAAGTTCCTATGTTTGCCCGAATCGTCACAGCTTTGACAGGGCAAAGAGCGGCTACGTCAATCTGCTGCTTTCAAAGCATATGGGAAAAGCAGTTCACGGGGACAACAGGTTCATGATACAGGCAAGGCGCAGCTTCCTTAACAAAGGCTATTACGAACCGCTTTGCAGTGCGCTATGTGAAGCTGTATGCGAGCATATTAAGGGAATGGCGATTCTTGACGCAGGCTGCGGTGAGGGATACTATACTGCCGCAATAATTGATAAGCTCCGTGAGCACAATATTGCTGCGGACGTATACGGCATAGACATATCAAAAGCAGCCGTTGAGTACACCGCAAAGAGGTGCAGAGAAGCGGAGCTTGCGGTAGCAAGCGTATTTCATATACCCGCAGCTGATAAAAGCTGCGAAATGATTGTCACACTTTTTGCCCCCTACTGCGGAGAGGAGCTCCTGAGAGTACTGAAGGACGATGGCATAATGATAATGGCCATCCCCTCGGCAGACCATTTGTGGGAGCTCAAACAGGCGATATATGATGTTCCTTACAGGAACGAGGTCAAGCCCTACGAGCTTGAGGGCTTCGAGCTCCTTGACAAAAAGCGCATAACCTACGATATGCAAATCGGCACTCAGGAGGACATCGACGCTCTGTTTTCAATGACTCCCTATTACTACCGAACAGGCAGGGAGCAGCAGGAGCGGCTGTCGCAAATAGGCAGTATTACCACAAAAGCTGACTTTGAATTGCTTGTATACCGCAAATTTTGATTAGAATAAAACCGCATAAAATGGTATAATTATATCAGAAGAGAATGTGCGGTTCGCAGAACGCAGTGACCGTATCGGAATGGCTCTGCGTTCATTTTTTTGAAAAGGAATGATAATATGGCTCTGGACGGAGCTTTCCTGTATGCGGTCAGAAGGGAGCTTCTGCCGCTTATAGGCGGAAGGGTCGAAAAGATACATCAGCCCTCCCGAGAGGAAGTAATAATATCCATACGCACCCGAAGCGGAAGCAGCAAGCTCTATATATCGGCAAATGCAGGCAGTGCAAGAGTGCATATTACCGAGAGCAGCGTGGATAATCCGCAGACGCCGCCGATGTTCTGTATGCTCCTGAGGAAGCGCCTCGGTAGCGGAAAGCTTACGGATATAAGGCAGGACGGACTTGAAAGGATACTTTTCCTCGATTTTGAATGTGTCAACGAGCTGGGCGATATTGTAACGGTGACGCTTGCCTGTGAGATAATGGGACGCTGCTCAAATCTGGTGATAATATGCGGCGGCAAGGTCGTTGACAGTATAAAGCGCGTGGACGAGGATATGTCACGCGAGAGACTTGTTCTTCCGGGGATGAATTATACGATGCCCCCAAGGGACGACAGACTGAACTTCCTTGAAGCAGAGCCCGAGGAGATAAAGGAAAGACTCAGCAGTACAGAGCCTAAGGAGCTTTCAAAAGCCCTTATAAGGATATTTGAAGGAATTTCTCCCATACTTGCAAGAGAATGGGCGTTTTTTGCAGGCAGGGGAGCACATATTGAAAGCAATACGATAAGCGGTGACCGGCTGGACAGACTGCTGTTTGCGATAAAGCGCACCCGCGAACAGCTGCTGAACGGGGAGTGCTGCTTCTCGGCGGTCAGCGACAAGGAGGGGCAGCTGAAGGACTTCTCCTTTATAAGGCTCTCACAGTTCGGAACACTTATGTATACAAAAGAGCTGGAAAGCGCCTCCGAGCTGCTTGATTATTTCTATTCCGAGCGTGACAGGGCAGCCCGTACAAAACAGCGTGCAAACGATCTGTTCAAGCTGCTCATGAACCTTACGGACAGGACTGCAAGGCGTATAGCGGCACAGCGTGAGGAGCTCGATGCCTGTGCCGACAAGGAGCACGACAAGCTATGCGGCGATCTTATATCCGCAAATATGTACCGCATACAGAAGGGCGACAGCGCGGCTGTAGTGGAGAACTTCTACGACGAGAGCTGTCCGCAGATAACGATACCCCTTGACGTGAGGAAAACTCCCGCGCAGAACGCGCAGCACTATTATAGTGAGTACAAAAAGTCGGTAACGGCAGAGGAAAAGCTTGCCGTTCAGATACAAAAGGGTGAAGAGGAACTGCAATATCTGGAAAGCGTTTTTGATTCACTCACAAGAGCCTCATCCGAGAATGATATAATCCAGCTCAGGCTTGAGCTCAGGGAACAGGGCTACGTAAAATACGCAGGCGGCAAGGCGAAGCCGCCGAAGGCTCTGCCGCCTGTGGAGTACAGGTCAAGCGACGGATTTACCATACTGGTTGGGCGAAATAACAAGCAGAATGACCAGCTGAGTCTGAAATTTGCCGAGAAATCAGACATATGGCTGCACACTCAGCTCATAACGGGCTCTCACGTACTGATACTCACAGACGGAGCGGCGCCGCCGGACAAAACTATAGAAGAGGCGGCAGTCATTGCGGCTGTCAACAGCAGCGGCAGAAATTCGGGACTTGTCCCCGTGGATTACTGCCTTGCAAAGTTCGTGAAGAAGCCTGCGGGCGCAAAGCCCGGAAAGGTCATTTTCACCAATTACAAAACTGCCTTTGTAAAGCCCGATACAGAGCTTGAGCAAAGTCTTAGGGTGTGACATGGGCAGGCGCATTGATGCGGAGTTCTTTCATCGCGACGTGCTCGAGGTAGCTCCCGATCTTGTGGGGAAGATACTGGTACACAGGCTTCCCGACGGAACAGAGCTGCGTGAGCGTATCGCAGAGACGGAAGCCTACCGCGGGGAAGAGGATAAGGGCTGCCATGCGTCAAAGGGCAGGACAAAGCGCACAGAGCTCCTTTATGGCAGGAGCGGTGTTATATACGTCTACCTCTGCTATGGTATGCACTGGCTGATGAACGTCATCACAGGTGAAACGGATCAGCCGCAGGGAGTACTCCTGAGGGCGGGAGAAAATTTCGGCGGACCTGCGAAGCTCACAAAGAAAATGAAGATAGACGGTAGCTTCAACGGAAGGTCTCTCCTCGGCAGTGAGGAGATATGGTTCGAGGACGACGGAGCGCGTCCGAGGATAAGGACTGCGCCGCGGGTCGGAATAGATTACGCAGGCGAGGTCTGGAAGAATATTGAATGGCGATTTATCGCCGACGGGGAGTGATAATGATGAACATACGCTGTTTGGGCTGCAACTCGGTTTACGACAGCAGCTCCGTGTTCCGCAGAGCGGCAACAGGTGAGAATATGCTGATGCTGACGCGCAGCAGGTGTAGGTTCAGTGTAAAAGGACTTGTTATGAAGGTACCTGCGGATACTCTTATCATATTTGACGGAAAGTATCCCGTGGAGTACGCGGCTGAGGGATGTCCCCTGGTCTGTGACTGGATATGCTTTGAGGGAGAAAAAGAGCAGGAACAGGAGTTTATAGATTCTCTCGAGCTTACATACAACAGACCTATATGCTCTGCGGATGCAGAAATGATATCCGATCTCATAAGGAATATCGGCGACGAGTTTTATTCGCTCGGTTCGCGCCGCGTGAAAACTCTTGACAGCCTTATGCGTACCCTGCTCGTAAAGGCGGGGGACAGTAAAGGTGTCAGCGAAGAGACGGAAAAGAGCTCATCACCGCACTATGATACCCTTGCAGAGATAAGGAAAAAGATATACCGCAGTCCCGAAATGAAATGGAATGTCGATACCATGGCAGCAGGTGCAAAAATGTCGCGTTCCTATTTCCAGCATCTGTACCATGATACCTTCGGAGTATCTTGTATCGCCGATGTGATAAACGGAAAGATCGAAAAAGCCAAAAAGCTCCTTTGCGAGACTGACAGCACTGTTTCGCACATAGCTGTAATGTGCGGCTATGACAATGAGGAGCACTTCATGCGGCAGTTCAAGAAAACTGTCGGGGTTACTCCGACGGCATTCAGAAAACAGCTGTTAAACGCTAAGGAATCGGCTTGAAAAAGCTTTTTCCACTTGTTTCTTTTATACTAATGGTCAAAAATTGCTATTTTATTACAGGATTATGCATTTTATGCCATTTTTTTGATAAGCTAAAAAAATGGTGATAATGTGAAAAAAACACTGCCTCGACAAATCACGCAATATCGCAGAAAAAATGCACTTCACGCAAAATATTCCCTTAAAAGATGAATATTGGGTGAAACAGTTTAACTTTAAGACTATTTTAAGAAACTAACGCTATAATATAATCAAATGATACGAAAGGAGTGTGAAGCTCCGCGCAGTTAGGCGCTGCAGCGGAGGAGATTATGGCAATTAATACATTTGCACGAAAAGAAATCAAGTTCCTCCTTAATATGGATCAGTATCACGGACTTATGGAGGTCATATCAGAGTACATGAACCCTGATAAGTTCTGCATAGGCGGAAAAGAATATGGAATCTACAACATCTACTACGACACACCAGACGACTATCTAATCAGAGAATCTCTTGCAAAGCCTTATTATAAGGAAAAGATCAGGCTCCGCAGCTACTATTCGCCTGCTGCTCCCACTGATACGGTTTTCCTTGAGATAAAGAAGAAGATCGGCGGTATCGTAACGAAGAGAAGAGTTTCCATGACTCTTGAAGAGTCCGATGCTTACTTCCGTGACCGTTCCAAGCCTGAGTTCACAAAGTACATAACTCAGCAGGTTTTTGGAGAACTGGACGTATTTCTTGACAGTTACCCCGTCGTACCGAAGCAGTACATCAGCTATCAGCGTGAAGCCTTCTTCGGTAAGTACGATAACGATTTCCGCCTTACCTTTGATCGTAAGATCACCGAGCGACGCTACGATCTCGGACTTAACTACGAGAGTTACGGCAACTACATTATCGGTGCCGATCAGAGACTTATGGAGATCAAAGTATCAAATGCTATCCCCGACTGGCTCGTAAACAAGCTTTCAGAGCTCCAGATCTACAAGACGAGTTTCTCAAAGTACGGAAGAGCTTACCAGAATTTCGTAAGGAGCCAGATAGAGGACGCTCAGCTCACCTCGGGCAAAAGGCGTATCTATATATCGGGTATATCAATGGTAAATAATCATATTATGATGAACAGGAGCGTTTAATTTTATGTTTGAACATGGATTTTTTGGAAATGTGCTGTCAAAGTACTATGAGTCCTCGGATTCTGTGATCAATAACAGCAATTCCCTTCTTGGCACTATCAAGCCGGGAGAGTTTTTCCTCTGCGTTGGCACAGCCATTCTGATAGGCTTCCTCATAAGCATTATCTATATGCTTACTCACAGAAAGGAAGGTTACTCACAGAGCTATGTTCTGACAATGATAATGCTTCCTACCATAGTTGCTGCAATTCTTCTCATTATCAATACCACGGCAGGTGCACTTACACTCGCAGGTACGCTGACGCTGGTAAGATTCAGGAGCGTTGCGGGTGATCCGAAGGATATGGCTTATATCTTCTTCGCAATGGGCACAGGTGTTGTCTGCGGAGTAGGATATATCGGATTTGCTGTCGTATTCTTCGCAGTACTCGGCATTATCCTCTTTGTCCTCAGCGAGACCGATTTCGGCGGCTGCAAGAAGAGACATATGACTCTTAAGATAGCTATTCCCGAAAACCTCGACTATCAGGGCGTGTTTGAGCCTGTACTTGCAAAATATACCACATTCTACAAGCTCAGAAGAGTTAAGACAACAAACTTCGGTACGCTTTTCGAGCTCATCTACAGCGTTGATGTTCTTGACAACATCGACCAGAAGAAGTTTATTGACGAGCTCCGTACACATAACGGCAATATGACCATAAATCTTGTTTTCTTCAGATACGACGACAAGATCTATGAAAACTAAGCCGGAAAACTAAATAGATAAAATACCCTCTCTACCCTATGCCGAACTTAATGTGCCAGATTAAGTTCGGCAAATTTTGCTTGTGAGGGGATAAGGAGATATGTATATGAAATATAGAAGGATATTAGCGGCTCTTTCAGCACTTTCACTCATGATGACCGTATGCTCATGCGGCAAGGACGACACTAAGGAAAAGTCGGATAAGTCGGATATTTCCGCAACGGAAGTGACTGCCGATGGTGAAAAGGAAAGTAAGAGCAGCGAAAAGGAAACAAAGTCAAAAGATAAGAAGACAACCACAAAAGCGGCAGATAAGTCCGAAAAGAGCACAACGACCACAAAATCAGGGGAAAAGAAGTCGGATGTGACAACTACAGCGAAGAAAAACAGCTCGGCAGCAGCAACAACTGCTGCAAACAGCGGCAACAATAACGGCGATAATAACAGCAATAATAACAGCGGAGATGTCTCGACTCCCGAAGTGCCTGCCGATGACGGAAGCACAAACAATGAGGGAGAGGTAAAGGAGTATACCGCTGAGGTAGAGCTGGGCTCATCTCCGAAGGTAAAGGGTACGAATGTAAGTGTCAGCGGCTCTGTAGTAACTGTAACAGCAGGCGGAGATTTCATATTCCGCGGCACCGTGAGCGACGGTCAGATATGCGTGAATACGGCTACGGAAGAAAAGGTCACGATAGTACTTGACGGCGTTGATATCACCAATTCCAACGGACCCGCTATATTTATAAATGAAGCAAAGAAATGTACCATAAAATCCCGCGAGGGCACTGTGAACTACCTCAGTGACGGCGGAAAGGACAAACAGAACAATGCTGTTATCTTCTCAAATGATACGATACGCCTTAAGGGCAACGGCGAACTGAACATTAACGCCAATAACGCCCACGGTATTTCCAGTGACGACGATATCATCATAGATAACGGTACATATAATATAAACTCAGTCAAGTCGGGACTTATTGCCCACGACGATATAACCATAAATGAGGGCAGACTTAACATAAAAGGCGGCACAAACGGTATAAAATCCAAGGGAACTCTCAATATAAACGGCGGATATTCCGTAATATCGGGCGGAACCAAGGAAGAGAAGAGTTCGGTATACTCAGAGCAGAGCTTCAACTATACAGGCGGCTATGTCTATGCGGCGGGAAATAAGGTCTCAGTTCCGTCATACAGCGAAAATCCGTGCGTTGTTGCGGCTCTTGACAATTCATATGACGGCGGAAGCGATGTTAAGCTCTACCTTAACGGCAGTGAGATGATATCGTTCCTGCCTCATAACAGCTTCCGCTGTGTGATGATGCTCGCTCCCGAGATAAGCAGCGGAAACAGCTTCAGTATATCTGTAAACGGAAGAGGCAGCAATGATATCACTGTTGAGGATGGCTGTCAGCAGTATTCAGTTCAGCTTTCAGACTGAAAATGAAAAAACTTTTTTCTAAGTATAAATTGAAATAAAACAATATTCATACAAATTGTAAATAAGAGAAATCAGAAAACATATTAATAAAAAATTAACGTGAAAAATAGTGAAAAAACAGTCAAAAGTACACGATATTATATTTTAGTGTATAAATGTATATTGAAATGTACGTAGATATGCAATATAATAATATCAGCAAATGAAGATTAATGGTATTCAGCTTCAAGTACCCTCCCCTCTCATGTGCTTGATCTTGAGTATTAGTTTCACTTGCACGCCATAGAGATAGTTTTGTCAAGTAATAAAACTAACCCCTTTCATTTGTAATTTTTTCATGTTTTCTATTCTCAATAACTTATTTTAACTTATTGTCTATGGCTCGGTCCACAGTGCTAAACGATGAAAATCGTTTGGGCCGAATTCTCCGCTCCTTGCGAGCGGAATTTTTTTGCATTGTGAAATTTGTGTGAAAGATTATATAATCCGATTGACAAATTCTATAATCCGTGATATTATGTATATAACAGAGAAGGGAAGTGATGTGCCTATGAAAAAAAGCGTTTACAGCCTCGTTCTCATGGATGATGTTATAAAAGCCGTGGATGAACAGGCATACAGGCTCGGGACGAGCCGCTCCAATCTTATAAATCAGATACTCGCAGAGCACCTTTCCTGTGTTACTCCCGAAATGCGTATGCGCGAGATATTCGGACAGGTGACACAGCTTGTGAGCAGCTCTTTCAGGATACAGGAACAGCGTTCGCCTTCACTCATGACTGTTCGTACTGCATTGGAGTATAAGTACCGACCGACTATAAGCTATAAGGTAGAGCTTGAACGCTCGCCGCAGCAGTATCTCGGTACACTTCGTGTCAATATACGTACTCAGAGTGCCGCACTCATTGATATGTTCCACAGCTTTTTTGCATACAGGGCAAAGCTTGAAAATGCCTATCTTTCAGGTATTGGCGTTGAAGGCTACAGCTGCGAGATAGGTGACGGAAGCTTCTCACGAAAGCTCATAAATACAGGTGCTCTTACAGGTGAACAGGCTGGAGAGGCCATAGGCGAGTATATCAAGGACCTCGATCATGCCGTAAAGACTTATTTTGCAGCTCCCGAGGCTTTTGCCGAGAGCGCCCGAGTACTTGAAAAGAATTACCGTGCTCTTCTTAGCAGATATATCATTTAGGAAGAAGAAAGCAAGGATAAATATGAAAAATGACAGGAGGATATTTTTATGAATGCAGAGAAATTAACTCAGAAGTCAATTGACGCCGTAAGAAAGGCTCAGAGTATCGCTGTTATGCAGTCGAACTCCGTTATCGAGCCTATACACCTTCTTGCGGGACTTATAAGGCAGGAGAGCGGTCTTATCCCTCAGCTGCTGAAAAAAATGAATATAGACGAGGACATATTTGACAGCGAGATCGAGAAGAAGATAAACAGCCTGCCAAAGGTTACAGGCAGCGGCAGGAGCAGCAATATCGGTATCTCAGCTGAATGTGACCGCGTCCTCACAAATGCCGAGAGCATCGCTTCAAACATGAAGGACGAGTTCGTATCTGTGGAGCACCTCATGCTTGCGCTTATCGACTGCAAGGACAGGGATGTATCACAGCTTTTCGGTACATTCAATATCAATAAGGACAGCTTCCTCAGCGCTCTTATGTCTGTTAGAGGAAATACCCGTGTTACTACTGAAAATCCCGAGGACACATACGATGTGCTCACAAAATACGGTCAGGAGCTCGTCGGACTTGCCAGGCGAAACAAGCTCGACCCCGTTATCGGCCGTGACAGCGAGATACGCAATGTTATCAGAATACTTTCAAGAAAGACGAAAAACAACCCTGTCCTCATCGGTGAGCCGGGCGTCGGAAAAACTGCCATTGCCGAGGGACTTGCCCTTCGTATCGTGGCAGGCGATGTTCCTGACAGTCTTAAGGACAGAAAAGTCTTCTCACTCGATATGGGAGCTCTCGTCGCAGGAGCAAAGTACAGAGGCGAGTTTGAGGAGCGTCTGAAGGCTGTTCTCAATGAGATAAAGAACAGCAACGGACAGATACTTCTCTTTATTGATGAGCTTCATACTATTGTAGGTGCCGGAAAGACCGATGGTGCTATGGACGCGGGTAATCTCCTGAAGCCTATGCTTGCAAGAGGCGAGCTTCACTGTATAGGTGCAACTACACTTAATGAGTACCGCCAGTACATCGAGAAGGATCCTGCTCTTGAAAGACGTTTCCAGCCTGTTATGGTCGATGAACCCAGCGTTGAGGATACGATATCCATACTGCGTGGTCTTAAGGAACGCTATGAGGTCTTCCACGGCGTTAAGATAAGCGATAATGCGCTCATATCCGCGGCTGTACTTTCAAACCGCTATATCACAGACCGTTTCCTCCCCGATAAGGCTATCGACCTTATTGATGAAGCCTGTGCGACTATCCGTACAGAAATGGACTCCATGCCTACAGAGCTGGACGTTATCTCCCGTAAGATAGTTCAGCTTGAAATTGAAGAGGCTGCACTCAAAAAGGAAAGCGATAATATCTCTCAGGAGCATCTTGAGGAGATACAGAAGGAGCTTGCAGAGCTTCGTGAGAAGTTCAACAGCATGAAGGCAAAGTGGGAGAACGAAAAGAATGATATATCCGCTGTGCAGAAGCTCCGTGAGGAGATAGAGCGCACAGGCGGCGAGATAGACAAGGCAGAGCGCGAATACGACCTCAACAGGGCGGCTGAGCTTAAGTACGGAAAGCTCCCCCAGCTTCAGAAGGAACTGGAAGAGCTTGAAAAGCAGGCTGAGCATGACGTTGAAAACGGCAGACTGCTCCGTGACAAGGTAACTGAGGACGAGATCGCAAAGATAGTATGCCGCTGGACAGGTATACCCGTTTCAAAGCTCATGGAGGGCGAAAAGGAAATGATACTGGGACTTGAAGGACTTCTCCACAAGAGAGTCATCGGTCAGGATGAAGCCGTTACAAAGGTCAGCGAGGCTATACTCCGTTCACGTGCGGGAATACAGGCGCCCGACAGACCTATAGGCTCGTTCCTCTTCCTCGGACCAACGGGTGTTGGTAAAACAGAGCTTGCAAAGGCTCTTTCCGAGATACTCTTTGACGATGAGAGAAATATCATACGTATCGACATGAGCGAATACATGGAGAAATTCAGCGTGAGCCGCCTCATCGGAGCGCCTCCAGGATATGTAGGCTATGACGAGGGCGGTCAGCTCACAGAAGCGGTCCGCAGAAAGCCTTATTCTGTAGTGCTCTTTGATGAGATAGAAAAGGCTCACCCCGACGTGTTCAATATACTTCTGCAGGTACTTGACGACGGACGTATCACAGACTCGCAGGGAAGAACTGTAGACTTCAAGAATACTATCATAATACTCACTTCAAACCTCGGTTCACCTTATATCCTTGACGGTATCGACGCAAACGGCGAGATAACCGAGGAGGCGCGTTCACAGGTGGAGGGACTGCTCAAGACTCAGTTCCGTCCGGAGTTCCTCAACCGTCTTGACGAGATAATCTTCTATAAGCCGCTGGCAAAGACCGAGATAATCAAGATAGTTGACCTTATGCTTGCAGACCTGCAAAAGCGTCTCGATGACAAGCATATCCGCATAAATGTCAGCGAAGCAGCAAAGAATTATATCGTTGAGTGCGGCTACGATCCAAACTTCGGCGCAAGACCGCTGAGAAGGTTCATTCAGCGCAATGTGGAGACTCTTGCGGCTAAGCGTATCATAGGCGGAAACCTCGCGGCGGGAGATGTCATAGATATTGATATTGACGCAAACGGAAAATTGGTCGCAGACTGAGAAATAATATAACGCCTTCTGTAAGAGGGCTGAAATCGACTGAAATTAAACGGAAAACCGTTTAATAAGAAAAAAATAATTTTCAAAATCTCCATAGTGCACAAAAATAACGGCTCTGATTTGTACTGTTTTACAGGTCAGGGCTGTTTTTTTACGAAAGATGTATGAAAAAGCTTTTTGATATATGCCCAAAACAACGCAGAACAGGCAAATTCCTGATTTTGCGTTCAGAGGATAATAAGAGAAAAATGTGCTCGGATACCCTTTTTTTCAAAATTGGTCAACAAATTCTGAGATTTTTCCACTCCTTGAAATCCTTTATATTTCGGAATATATTGACTGTTTTATACTATGTGTATTATAAAATTTTGCGTGAAAAATTTTTTTGAACGGAAAATAGGCAAATTCTCTGTTTGATTTGAATAAAAAACACCTTGCAAATGGCTGTATATACGTCAATTTGTCTTTTTTTCATGAATTACTTGACAAATTGGAATAATGGGTATATAATTCAATTGTAAAATCTTATTTATGGAGGATACTAACTATGACAAAGACCGAATTAATCAGTGCAGTAGCTGACAAGGCTGACTTCACAAAGAAGAACGCTGAGACTGCTGTAAACGCAATCATCTCAACAATTACAGACGCTCTCGCAGGCGGTGAGAAGGTTTCTATCGTTGGATTTGGTACATTTGAGGTTCGTGACCGTAAGGCTAAGCAGGTCATCAACCCTCAGACAAAGAAAATGATGACTGCTCCTGCTTCAAAGGCACCTGCTTTCAAGGCTGGTCAGGCGCTCAAGAACGCTGTAAACAAGTAATTCTAAGGAGGATACTATCATGCCAGATAACAAGACTGCAGAAAAGAAAGTAGTAGATACAGCTGCTGCTCCTGTAGAGGAGAAGAAGGCTCCCGCTGCTAAGGCAGCTGCTGCAAAGAAGCCTGCTGAAAAGAAGGCCGTTGCAAAGAAGCCTGCTGCTAAGAAGGCTCCTGCTAAGAAGCCTGCTGCAAAGAAGCCTGCTGAAAAGAAGGCTGTTGCTAAGAAGCCCGCTGCAAAGAAGCCTGCTGCTAAGAAGACTGCTGCAGCTGCCGTAGACAGCAAGGTAGTTATTCAGGCAATGGGTTCAGAGGTAAGTACTGCTGACCTTATTGCAAAGGCTACAAAGGCTTCAGGCGTTAAGAAAGCCGATAAGGTTGACATCTATATAAGACCTGACGTAAACAGGGTTTACTATGTTGTTAACGGCGATATCCTTGGCGATTTTAACCTCTTCTAAGAATGATACAAGCTCCGCTTTATGCGGAGCTTTCTTGCATATTGCGAAAGGCTCTCCTTTACGGAGAGCCTTTTATTTTATCTATATCATGCTTTCTTTTGTATATATGACCTTTCAGAGTCCGAGCAGCCTGTTCTGTATGAGCTGTGCATCGAGTACGGTTATTCCGTCGCCGTTCATGTCCGCAAGACTTTTACCCCTCTTTTTGATGCATCTTGCGTCTGTGCCGTTTAGTCCGTACTTGTTCGGGTTGGCAAGTGCCTGCATTATCATTACCGCATCTGCAATGTCAACTGTGCCGTCACTGTTTGCGTCGCCTGTTTCACCGCTGTACTTTACTATCTCAAGGTCGCCGAGATAGATGTAGTTGCTTTTCGGGTTGATCTCAAGAACGCCCGATACTGTGTCGCCCTTGCGGATATCGTCTTCGATCGCATATCCTGCGTGCATATGTGCGTCCATGTCTATGCTGAATTCGTCCATGCCCTTCAGCTTGAAGCCGTGGCTTGTTGTGCCGTATCCAAAGGACTCGACCTCTGCATTGTCTATGCGTATGAACTTTGAACTGTCTTTATCAGAGTTTATGTATACTCTGAATGTGAAGTCGTTTACGCCGTAAAGCTCTTTTTCGTACTGATCCCCCTTAACGCTGAGAGCTATCGCGGAAGCTCCTGCCTTGCCGAGCTTTACTGTATAAGCACTGCCGCCGGGGAGCGTCGGGAATTCGTCAGCAGTATAGGTCTTGCCTGTGAAGTCTGATATGGTTATGTATTCGGGAGCTATCTTCTCAACCTCCCATTCATAATCAGTTCTTAAGTAGTCACTGTTACCCTTGTTGGAATGTCTCGCTACAGAGTGATAAGAATTTATGACAAGTCCGCTGAGATCAAGCTCCTCGCCCGCGTCATAGATCGTTTTGGTTGGGAGAGTCTTTATGCTGCCGAAGTGATCCACGCCTGTTCCGTACATCCATACCTCGGGTTCTGCTGTGGTAGTTGTGGTTTTTACATCTGTCGCTGTGTTTGGCAGTGTTGTTACTGCGGAAGTATTGCTGATAACATTAAGTTCGTTTATCTTCAGCATTTTTGCCTCATAGGTGGATACGCTTTCAAATTTTATGGATACAGTATCGCCAACTTTGATATCATCGAGCATATCAGCACCTTCTGCGTCGGCTGTGCTGTATCTTCCGTGAGTGCGGAATCTGATATATTGTCCGTATTTTGCCGTTACAAGGTCGGTGAATTCATTCTCAACGACGTCTCCGCACCAACCGTGATCCTTACATTCGTCGCAGACTTTCTGACCGAAGGAAGTGGTGATGATATGGTTGCGGGGAACTTTCTTTCCGCAGTTAGAGCATATGCCTGTTTCGGAAGAATCAAGCTTATCAAAATTTATTATGACTTTTGTATCAGCATAATCCCTGTACATGAAGCTTGCTGTGCACTCCTCGCCTGCTTCGAGCCTTGTGAACTCCTTGCTGTAGATGAGCGCGTAGTCCATATTAAGGTAATATCCGCCGTGATCTCTGAACTGAACGTAATTAAGGTCAACTGCTTCTACAGTATCGGTAAACTCTGCTGATAAAGGCATATCAAGAGGCATTTCCTCAGAGGAGAGGACTTTCGCTTTATTTACTGCCGTAATTGTTCGCATATCGTCGGCAACTCTGTATTCAAACTCGGTATATACAGTGTTTCCCGCAGTAAATGCGCTGCTGTCAGGTAAGATGACCTTCGGATCAATTTTGTATACGCCGTTTTCTGCAAAGAAAACAAACATACCTGCGGTGTATGCTACCTTATCGGTGAAGGTCTTTGAACCGCCGTCTGTAACATTTACGGCCGCCTTCTGCTTTATGCCCTTTGAGGTGTAGGTGATAACTGCCGTGCCTTCTTTAAGTCCTGTTACCTTCAGACCTGTGGAGTCAAGGGATATGACGTCTTCATTGTCTATTGTCCATGAGTCGGGAACTGCTGTGCCGCACTTTGAAATAGTTACGGTTTCTCCGACCTGCACATTACATGAAGAAGTCAGAAGGGCAAAGGTATCTCCGCCTGCAATTGTGGCAGTGGCTTTGGGATAATTTGTGGTGCCGTTTATGGTGGTGACAGCTTCTGTGTCGGCTGAATAGGAAACGGAAGTCTCCTTTGCGGCAGATGAGCTTGTTACTGCGTCCGCGGCGGGAACTGTAATAAACGAAGTCAGAATCGCCGATGAAACTATCAGTGACAGTGTTTTACTCATTTTCATAACCGATCTCTCCTTTACTATGGGATTTTGATTGATACTTCTGTGATAAATGCCGTTTTTACTGCTAAAAAATGTGTGAACCTCCTTTTTAAAGCTTTTCCTATTTATTAGACGTAAGAAATTGCTGTTTTTCTCACTTATTTTCAAAAAAATTTAAGAAGACTGCATTTTTATTGTTTTATGTTATTTGCAGCTGTTAAAAATCATTTATTTATAAAGTATGCCCAAAGGTAAAATAGCTCAAAAGTACATTTTATAAGCGCTAATTGCCATTGAAAAGTACATATTCTCATTATATAATAAAGTATAATAGTATGCACAGGCATACAGGCGGATATTAATATAATGGAGGAATCAAACATGAAAAGCAGATATTACAGGCTCAGAGCAGCGGCTGCGGCGGCAATGATAGCTCTTTCCACGGCGGCTCCGGCTTATGTTCATTTTTCGGGTACGGCAGCTATGACCGCTTACGCAGCTGAAAGCAGCGTAAAGGTGCTGAGCACGGAAGGCTATGCAGAGGGCATATACGCCACATGGACTTCCGTATCGGGAGCTTCGGGCTACAATGTTTATGTTGACGGAAAAAAGATCGACGATATGCTTATCAGGCAGTACAAGGGCTTTATGCGCGCTGACGCGGTAGGTCTGAAAGCATGCAGCCACACCGTGAAAATAGTTCCCGTGATCGGCGGGGCTGAGGATGCTTCAAAGGCTGCGGAGGCAAAGGCGGCTGCATATGCCCATGACAGAAGCGGCTTCGGATTCGTGAACGGAAGCTCGGGAGGTGCCTACAACGACGACGGAACTCTGAAAAGTGATGCTGTTTTAGTATATGTTACAAATGAGAACAAGGACACTGTAACCGCAAGCATCGACGCAACAGGAAAAGGCGAGGAAGTGCTTACGGGAGTGCAGAATATAATCCTCGGCTACAAGAAGGGCAAGGAGAAAAGACCTCTGAATATACGCTTTATAGGCAATATCACAGATCCTGCCGTGCTCACAAAGGGCGACCTTGTGCTTGACGCGGTAAAGGCAGGCTGTACCATAGAGGGAATAGGCAGCGATGCGACATTCAACGGCTTCGGGCTTGTTATGAAGAACTGTTCAAATGTGGAGGTAAGGAACCTCGGCTTTATGAACTGCAACAGCAATGAGGGCGACGACTGCGGTTTGCAGCAGAAAAATGACCATATATGGGTGCATAACTGTGACTTCTTCTACGGAGACGCAGGTTCGGACTCGGATCAGGCTAAGGGTGACGGTGCTCTCGATACCAAGACTTCTGCATTTGTTACTCATTCCTACAACCATTTCTGGGATAACGGAAAGTGTAATCTACAGGGTATGAAGTCGGAATCCACCGAGAATTACATAACCTATCACCATAACTGGTACGATCATTCGGATTCCCGTCACCCGAGGATAAGGACCTGTTCGGTGCACTGCTACAACAATTACTTCGACGGCAATGCAAAGTATGGTATCGGCGTAACTATGGGAGCTTCATGTTTTGCGGAGAATAATTATTTCCGCAATTGCAGGTATCCCATGCTCATTTCCATGCAGGGCTCTGACGAGATAACAGGCGGTACTTTTTCAGGTGAAGCAGGCGGTATCATTAAGTCCTTCGGCAATATATTGACGGGACAGAAAGCCTATACCTCCTATCAGCAGAATGATACGGACTTTGACGCTTATGAGGCTTCTTCGGCAAATGAAAAGATAAGCGGCAATGTAAAGTCGAAGAGCGGTGATAATGTGTATAACAACTTCGATACCTCGGAGATAATGTATAGGTATACTCCCGACAGGGCTGAGGACGTGCCTGCTATTGTCACAGCCAAAGCAGGAAGAGTTGACGGCGGCGATCTCAAGTGGCAGTTCGACAATGCTGTTGACGACGAGAGCTATGCTGTAAATAAGGCTCTCAAATCCGCTCTTGTTTCCTATAAAGACGGTGTAATTGCTGTGGGAAGCGGCTTTAAAGAGGATGATACTCCAGCGCCTGTAGTTACGACTGCTGCATCAGCGGCGGCAACAACGACTTCGGAAACAACAACGACGGCTGCTTCATCAACAACGGTGACCACGACATCTGTGACTTCAACTGAGGCTCCGAAACAGGAGACAGCAGGTGACGCCAACGGCGACGGTATCATAGATATGGCGGACGCTGTGCTCATAATGCAGTCTCTGGCAAATCCCGACAAATACGCTATAGCTGTGGAAAACGTCTCTAATGCCGATGTTTCAGGCAAAGGAAACGGCATAACAACTTCCGACGCTCTTGCAATACAGAAATATCTGCTCGGACTGATAAAGGCTCTGCCCGAGTCATGAATAAAGAAAAATATACAGTTTTAAGGAGGATAAAAACATGAACAGAAAAATACAGAAGCTTATCTCACTGGCGGCTGCGGGAGTGCTTGCGGCTGCACAGGCAGGCTCGTCAGCGCTTTTCACTTCCGTGGCAGCTGACGGAGGTACTGCTACAAAGTTCCCGTATACTATCGAAGGCGAGGATATGGAGGACGCTGAGCTGTGGGAAAAGATATATCAGACAGAGCTCCCCGGATATTCGGGAAAGGGCTTCTTCTATCTTACGGCAAAGCCTGCTTCCTTTGAGGTGACAGTTCCCGAGGACGGTATGTACTCCATAACCGTTCACGGAGCACAGATACTCAATGAGGAGGGCAGACAGCAGGCTGTTAAGATCAACGGCGTAAAGTATACCACTCAGGCTGCTTATTCCGACAAGTGGGTGGACTATGATTTCGGCATGGTACGCATGAACAAGGGCGTCAACAAGATAGAGTTCATATGCGAATACGGATATATGGCCATAGATACGGTAACAATATCAAACGCCGAGTTCCCGGACCTCTCAAAGGCAAGCGGCACGACCTGCGACCCTGATGCAACTCCCGAGACAAAGGCTCTTATGGCATATCTCAAGAGCGTTTACGGAAAGCATATCCTCTCGGGACAGCAGGAGATATACGGCGGCGGTCATGAGGTTGCAACTACTATCCGCTTTGACGCGGAAAAGAAAAAGTGTGTCGACCAGGACGGAAAGGAATACACATTCGATGAAGCCGATATCTCAACAGCTGACGACGGTTCGAAGTTCGTGTGGAAGTGCTTTGATGAGGAAGGTCAGCAGTACAACTATCAGTCGCAGAACCGCAACTATACCCTTAACGATTACAACTATGAGGTAAGATATATCAGGGAGCTCACAGGCGAAGAGCCTGCTATCCGAGGCTTTGACTTCGGAAGCTACTGCCCCTGCTATGCATGGGACGACGGTGTTGCAAAGCGCATGATTGACTGGGCAAAGAACAAGAACGGCATATGTACTGCTTCATGGCACGTAAATGTACCTGTAACAAAGGCTGATTATACCCTCGGGGAGCCTCTCGACTTCGGAAGGACAACGTACAAGCCCAATACCGATTTCGTTACTGCAAACTGCATGGTAGAGGGTACTATGGAGTATGATTACTTCCAGCTCTGTATGAAAAATCTTGCGGCTGAGCTGAAAAAGCTTCAGGACGCAGGCGTTCCCGTTATATTCAGACCGTTCCACGAGGCTGAGGGTAACCCCAGCAATACTCAGGACCCCATTGACGGCTCGGGAGCATGGTTCTGGTGGTCGAAGGAGGGAGCTGTTGTATACAACAAGCTCTGGACCTTCTTACAGGATACTCTCAGGGATGAGTACGGACTTCACAACCTTATCTATGAGCAGAACCTGTACGCATGGTCTGACAATTCCGCCAAGTGGTACTCAGGCGACGACAAGGTGGATATCGTCGGCTATGACAAATACAACTGTCAGTACAACCGTCACGACGGCAAGCAGGCCGGTACTCCCAATGAGGACGCGGAGGCTGGTCTGTTCTATACCCTCAATAAATTCGTAAAGGGAAATAAAATGGTCTCAATGCCCGAGAACGACACGGTCCCGAGCCTTAAGAATATGACTGTTGAACACGCTTACTGGCTCTATTTCTGTCCGTGGTACGACTCGGAGCAGGAGCACTTCCTCTGCGGTGAGCAGTATCAGGACCCAAAGACGCTTACTGAGCTCTATCAGAGCGATTTCTGCATAACCCTTTCGGAGCTTCCGAAGGACCTTTACAAGGGCGGAAGCAGTGAGCAGCCGAAAACCACAGCTTCGACAACTTCAAAAACAACAACAACCACTACTTCAACTACAACTGCAACAGTCACTTCGACTGCGGCTTCTTCATCAACAGCTCCTACTCCAGCAGATGTGAAATACGGCGACGCCAACTGCGACGGCGAGATAGATATGTCCGACGCTGTGCTCATTATGCAGAGCCTTGCAAATCCCAACAAGTACGGCATAAACGGAAGCGACAGCAAACATATCACCGAAAAAGGCGAGAGAAATGCGGACGTGGATATAACAGCCAAGGGCGTTACCTCAAACGACGCGCTGCGTATACAGGAGTTCCTCCTCGGAAAGCTTTCTTCTCTTGACCCCTATGAGAAATAAGATCAGAGCCATAAAGGAGCTTAGGCTTCTTTATGGCTTTTTTACGCCTGTTTAACATTTTATGCCAAAATCATACTTTTTTACCAAAAATACTTGAAATCCAACAGCAAATATGATATAATAAATGCAAATACATTAAAAGATAGGATAGATATATCTGACAATAATTTCTTTTTTCATCATACAAAAGGGGTGTATTAATGGAGAAAATAATCGAAATCGCAGTCATTGTTGCAGGAATCGACGAAGAATATCAGAACAGCGTCTTTGAAGGCATTATAAGCTGTGCAAAGGAGCATGATGCCAATATCTCATGCTTCAGCGCCTTTGGCGGTGTCCTCGCAAACAGCAATTACGATGTGGGAGAGTACAATATCTTCTCTCTCATCAATTTTGAAAAATTTGACGGAGTGATACTCCTCAGCAATACCATAAGCGATCCCATAGAGAAAGAAAAGATCGTTAACCGCGTTAAAAAATCGGGGCTCCCTGTAAGTATCCTCGACTGCGGAGACTATCATGAGTTCTACAATATATCCATCGACAACTATACAGCCATGAAAGCTCTCGTGAGCCATGTTATCGAGGTCCACGGTGCGAAAATAATAAACTATATCGCTGGACCTGTGTCAAATCCCGAGGCTTCCGAACGTCAGAGAGCCTTTAAGGATATCATGGAGGAATATTCGATATCAGTTCCCGAGGAGCGCATATACCACGGAGATTTCCGTGCTGCCGACGGCAAAAAGGCGATAGAATTCTTTTTCAGCTCATCCCTTGAGCACCCGCAGGCAATAATATGTGCAAATGATGCAATGGCGCTCTCTGCTATTGAGGAACTCACCAATATGGGCTATAAGGTGCCCGAGGACATTATAGTAACGGGCTTTGACAATACCTACAACGCAAAGCATCACCGCCCTGCGCTGACTACTGTCTCGCGTCCGCTGGATGATGCGGGATATAAGGCCTGCGAGGTGATAATAAACGCTGTAAACGGAAAAAAGCAGAAGGAAACTATTGCTCTTGAGTCCTCTCCCGTATTTACGGAGAGCTGCGGATGCAAAACTGCCGAGAAAATTGATATTGACGAGTACAAGATCTCGACATACAAGATGCTCAACAGCTTCAGGAACGATATATCCCTGCTCAACCGCATAACTGCACAGCTTGCGGAAAATGAGACTCCCGATGACAATATCCGTACTGTTGCCAGCCTTATCCATGAGATACAGTGTGAGCGCTTTGCAATATGCCTGTGCTCCAACTGGGATCAGGTCATAACGGGCAAGGCGTCGAACGGGATACCCGAGATATATCAGATACAGGGCTATACCGAAAAGATGAGCGCTCCGCTCATACTCGTTAACGGAAGAAATAATCCCGTTACAGCCTTTAACAGCAGTGATATGTTCCCGACACCTGTTTCGGGCGGCGGTAATGTAAGCTATTTCCTGCCTCTGCACTTCCGCGAGCGCTGCCTCGGATACTATATATTCATCAACAGCTCGTTCCCGCTGAAAAGCCTTCTCTGTCATGCCCTCATGCTTAATATAAGCAACTCTGTGGAGAATATATGCAAGCTGCTTCACCTCAATTCCATGATAAGCGAGCTCGACAAGCTCTATACCGTGGATCCGCTCTGCAATATCTTCAACAGAAACGGTTTTATCAGAACAGCGGGTCAGATATATACTTCCTGTCAGAATGCGGGAAGAAAGGTCCTCATATCCTTTATTGACATGGACGGACTTAAGTATATCAACGACAATTTCGGTCACAAGGAAGGCGATTATGCTCTCCAGCACCTTGCAAGGATAATCAAGGACTGCTGCAAGAGCGGCAGGATATGCGCCCGTTTCGGCGGCGACGAGTTCATAATACTCGGCGCAAATGCTACGGATGAGGATGTTCCCGCACTTGAAAGCACGTTCAATATACAGCTCGAAAGCATAAACCGCATCATACGAAAGCCTTATAAGATATCCGCGAGCATAGGCTCTATAGTTACCGACGCGACTGCCGATGTAACGCTCTTTAATCTTATAACACAGGCTGACGAGATAATGTACGAAAACAAAAAGCGTAAGAGAACTTCCCGTTATCTGCGTCGGGATCAGGAACATGATGATGTGAATTATGAAACACCTTGGAACTGTAAGACTTGAAACGAGCAGACTGATACTCAGAAGATTTGAGGAAGCCGATACCGAGGTCGCGTTCCATGTATGGACCAGCGACCCGAAGGTAACTAAATACCTGCGCCGTGAGCCTCACCGCAGTATATCACAGATGCAGTCCCTCGGGCAGTCATGGCTCATGAAGTATAACGACCCTCAGTGGTATCACTGGGTAATCGTGCCAAAGGAAGTTGGCTTCCCCATAGGTACCATATCTGCGGCAAATGTTGACAACGAGACCGATACTGTGGAAGTCGGCTTCTGCTTAGGCTCGGCATACTGGGGGCTCGGCTACATTACCGAGGCTTTTGCCGCAGTCATCGAGTTTTTCTTTGAAGAAGTCCATGCAGACAGGATAGAAGCAAAATACGCCCCTGAGAACAAAGCCTCGGGGCGCGTAATGGAGAAATGCGGTCTTACGTTCGAGGAAACTCAAAGGAGCTCAGACCTCATACACTCGGAAGCGGTCGAGGTATGTGTATGCAGTCTCCTCGCAAAAGACTATTTCTGACGATATATTTTACATCTTTGCGTTAATATCACAGCAGGGGAGCAAATATATTAAGTATTGCCCCTGCTATTTTTTTGGCTACAGACCTTTGCGAGCATTCCTCTGCGGTTATGAGGTGGGAAGCCTTTATCGTCGTTTCAAAGTCGGCAGCTATTTCCTTTATCACGGGAATATCGTAGAGAACAGAGCCGCATTCAAAATGCAGGTAAAAGCTGCGGTAATCAAAGTTTATTGTCCCCACTACAGCTGTCAGACCGTCGGCAACACAGGTCTTGGCATGGATAAATCCCGGGGTATATTCGTATATCCTTACTCCCATTGCCGTAAGTCTTTCGTAGTTGTTCCATGCTATCATATGGACATACCATTTATCGGGGATATGGGGAGTTATTATCCTTACATCAACGCCTTTTTTTGCGGCAAATCCAAGAGCATTGGTCATTTCCTCGTCAAGTATGAGATAAGGGGTGGTTATGCATACATAATTCCTTGCATTGCTGATAAGCTCAAGGTATACCCGCTTTCCCACAGGCTCTTCATCAAGAGGTGAATCCGAGAAGGGCTGTATAAAGCCGCCATAACGGTTTATATCAGCGTTTGCGGAGAGCGGCGGAGAGAATTTGCGGATATCATCGCTTTCCGCCTTTTCCCACAGCTGCAAAAACATTACAGTGTAGTTCCAGACAGCCTTTCCGCGGACCATTATGGCTGTATCCTTCCAGTGGCCGAAGCGCTCTATGCGGTTGATATACTCGTCTGCAATGTTAGTTCCGCCGTTGAATGCCGTATGACCGTCTATGACAACTATCTTGCGGTGGTCGCGGTTGTTCTGTACCGAGGATATCATGGGGCGGAAGGGATTGAATACCTTGCATTTCACACCGTTTTCCGCAAGCCTGCGGAAGGGCTTTACGGAATTGAGCATCCCCGTGCCTATGCCGTCATACATGAGCCTTACGTCAACGCCCTGCTTTGCCTTGCGGATAAGCAGCTCTGACATCGTATCGAACATATAGCCCTTGGTGATTATAAAGAATTCGAGGAATATAAAATGCTCGGCTTTTTCAAGCTCTGCAATAAGCCGCTCAAACTGCATTTCTCCCAGCGGGAAATACTGCGTATCGGTATTGCGGTATACGGGGTACAGTCCGTAATCTGATATATAACGCGCTAAATTGAGAGAATCAGGACAGTAATGAGAAAGCTCGTCCATTACGGCTTTATCCTGCACGAGCAGCTCCTTTGACTGCTTCTGATTACGCATATCCAATGATTTCGGGAATTGCTGCGAAAGCTTGAGATACAGATAGGAAACTCCTCCGAAAAGCGGGAAGATGCTTATTGCCACTATCCATGCCATTCTGTAGGATATAGGCTCGTTTTTGTTTGTGATGTATACAAGGAGCACGATATCGAGTACTATCAGCAGGAAATACACCAGAACAAAGCGCTCGCCAAGACTTGTCACCATAAACATCAGGAAGAATATCTGCAAAAGCAGAAGTATAACAAAAGCCGCATTTGTACTGAGCAGGCTGCTAAGCAGTTTTTTCAGCTTCATAGCTCACCTCCGACGATAATATTTTTCATAATGATATTATTATACCACATTTTTTTAATGAAAGGAAGATTATTTTGAACAAAATCCGACCATATGAAAGAAAAGTTTTTTACTACGAAACTGACAAAATGGGGATAGTTCACCATTCAAACTACATCCGCATATTCGAGGAAGCACGTGTTCACTATCTCGGTGAAGCGGGGATGCCTTTCCCTGAAATAGAGGCTCTGGGCATAGTGATGCCCGTTCTGTCCGTGGAAGCTGTATACAAGCGCCCCCTCAGATTTGACGAGCCTTTTGCAGTATATCTGAAGATAGACAATTTCAACGGTGCTTCGCTCCATGTTTCGTACAGGATAATAAGCCGCGAAACGGGTCTTGTATGTACAGAGGGAAGCTCTTCGCACTGTTTTACGGATAATGATCTTAAGGTCATCCGCACAAAAAACAAATACCCCGAGGTCTACGACGTGTTCGCAAAATACAGCGGACTTGACTTCGAGGAAATTTTTGAAGGCTGAGGCAGGAGATATAATAAAAGGCATACTATTATAATGCATTTATAATAATGATCGGGGGAGACTCTTTTCTGAAGGGGCTCCCTTGTCTTTTTCAGCAGTCATATCAGCTGTTGCGTTTGGTTAATCGCAGTTGATGCAGATCTGTCGGTAAGCTAAGAGTAATTCTTAATATAATACTGAAATTGTGTTAGTTTATACTCACATTTTGTTATTGTATACAAACTTTTTCTGCCAACTTTTCAAATCGTTGACAAATCAAAGCTGAGGTGATATTATTTATACGTTATAAAGCACTAACATAATAAGCAGAATGTCACACCACTGTATCATGATAAAATAATTGGATCGGAAGGATGAGAAATGATGCCGCTTAGTTTAGCAGAGCCCGAAAAGGAGCTGACTATCAAGAAGCTGGGAGGAACTCCCGAGATACGTCAGCATCTTGAAAATCTCGGATTTACTGTCGGCGGAACAGTCAAGCTCATAAATGTGCTTGGAGAGAACGTCATTGTCAAAGTCAAGGAGTCACGTATCGCTATCGGTGCGGACATGGCTCGGAGAATAATGGTCTGATAGGGGTGATGATAATGAAAACGCTTAGAGAAACAGCTGTAGGTTCTACTGCAAGGGTGAAGAAGCTCCACGGAGAGGGTGCAATAAAACGCCGCATAATGGACATGGGACTTACAAAGGGTACGGAGGTATTCGTCCGCAAGGTAGCTCCTCTCGGTGACCCCATAGAGATAAAGGTCCGCGGCTACGAGCTTTCACTGCGTAAGGCAGACGCTGAGCTTATCGAGGTCGAATGATAAGGCAAAAGGACTTTTTCAGTCCTTATGTTTTGATATTGTGTTAGTTTTTAATAACTTGAAAGGAAGATATAAATGGAACTGCGAATAGCACTTGCAGGCAACCCGAACGCAGGTAAGACTACCCTGTTCAATGCACTCACGGGTTCAAACCAGTTCGTCGGAAACTGGCCCGGAGTTACTGTTGAGAAGAAGGAGGGAAAGCTCAAAAAGCACAGTGATGTCATCATCACCGATCTGCCGGGAATATACTCATTATCACCTTATACTCTTGAAGAAGTCGTTGCAAGAAATTACCTTATCGAAACCAGACCTGACGCTATACTGAATATAATCGACGGAACTAATCTTGAAAGAAATCTCTACCTGACAACTCAGCTCGTTGAGCTCGGCATACCCGTTGTCCTTGCAATAAACATGATGGACGTCGTGAAGAAAAACGGCGACAAGATCAACATTGCACAGCTCTCTAAGCAGCTGGGATGTAAGATAGTTGAGATATCCGCCCTGAAAGGCACCGGCATTGACGAAGCTGCCGAGGCAGCGATAAGTGCTGCGAAGAATTCAAAGACCATACCTCAGCATACCTTCAGCGGCCCAGTTGAACACGCTATCGCTCATATCGAAGAAGCAGTGCTTCACGATATGCCCGAGGAGCAGCAGCGCTGGTACGCTATAAAGGTGTTTGAACGCGATGAAAAGGTACTCGAAAAGCTGAACATCCCCGAAAGTACAATGAAGCATATCGAAGAGGATATAGCTGCTGCGGAAAAGGAGCTTGACGACGACGCGGAAAGTATCATCACCAACGAGCGCTATATCTACATAGCAGACGTTATCAAGGCGTCATACAAGAAGAAAAATGCAGGCAGCCTTACAGCTTCCGACAAGATAGACAAGGTCGTTACCAACCGCTGGCTGGGACTTCCGATTTTTGCGGTCATTATGACACTTGTTTATCTCATTGCAATGAAGGGCCCCGGAGCATGGGCTACGGACTGGACCAATGACAACCTCTTCGGTGACGGCTTCCATCTGCTTGGCATCGGCTCATCTGCATACTCCGAGGTTGCCGGCGAATACGCAGAAGCACAGCAGATAATAGACGGCTATGACGCTTACGTTGAAGAAAAGGGGAGTGCTCCCGAAGGCGAGTTCACATATACTGTGGAGGACGAGGAGACTCTTGAGACAACAGAGGAAACAGCTTCTCTTGAGGATTACAATGAAGCGCTGAGCACAGTTGAAAGAATAGGCGATGAGCCTGATCCTGCCGATTACGGCGTGTTTGTGCCCAGTATCCCTGCTATAATCGAAAGCGGTCTTGACAAAGTCGGTGCAGCTGACTGGCTGAAGGGTCTTGTTCTTGACGGTATCGTTGCAGGTGTAGGAGCGGTTCTCGGATTCGTACCGCAGATGTTAGTGCTCTTCTTCCTGCTTGCTTTCCTTGAAGCCTGCGGATATATGGCACGTATTGCATTCGTTCTCGACCGTGTGTTCAGAAAGTTCGGCCTCTCGGGAAAGTCCTTCATACCTATGCTTGTAGGCGTGGGCTGCGGAGTTCCCGGCATCATGGCTTCGAGAACTATCGAAAACGAGCGCGACAGACGCATGACCGTCATTACTACCACATTCATTCCCTGCGGTGCTAAGGTACCGTTCATTGCAATGATCGCGGGAGCTATCTTTGACGGTTCACCTCTTATCTCGGTATCGGCTTACTTCATCGGCATGGCAGCTATAATCGTTTCGGGCATCATGCTGAAAAAGACAACGATGTTCTCCGGCGAGACGGCACCCTTCGTTATGGAGCTCCCTGCATACCATATGCCTACACTCAGCAATGTTCTCCGTTCAATGTGGGAGCGCGGCTGGTCATTCATCAAGAAGGCAGGTTCTATCATACTCATATCAACTATTGCTGTATGGTTCCTGTCACGCTTCGGAACAGTAGACGGCAGCTTCACAATGCTTGAGGAGGATCAGCTTGACAGCTCACTCCTTGCAGGCTTCGGCTCACTTATCGCGTGGATATTCACTCCGCTCGGCTGGGGCAACTGGCAGGCAGCTGTTGCTTCAATCACCGGACTCGTTGCAAAGGAAAATATTGTCGGAACTATGGGCGTACTCTATGGCGGCGGCGACGGTACTGTATGGCAGACCCTTGCTGCAAAGTTCACAGGCATCACCGGCTTCTCGTTCCTTGTGTTCAATCTCCTCTGTGCTCCATGCTTTGCAGCTATCGGAGCTATCAAGCGTGAGATGAACAATGCTAAGTGGACTGCATTCGCTATCATTTATCAGTGCGGATTTGCTTATGCTATCGCTCTTATGATAACACAGTTCGGCGGACTTTTCACAGGCAAGACAAATGTTATCGGCGTTATCGCGGCTGCTCTGATACTTCTGTTCATGTGCTATATGCTCTTTGTGAAGAAGTACCATGAGGCTTCAAAGTTCAAGGGCAATGTAAAGGTAAAGGCATAAAGGAGTGATAATATGCTCGCATGGCTGACTGAAAATCTTGGTACTATCATCGTATCGCTGATACTTATTGCAGTTGTTGCACTGATAATTGTAAAAATGGCAAAGGACAGGAAAAACGGTAAAAGTACGGGGGGCTGCGGCTGTGGCTGCGAGCATTGCGCCATGCATGGGAAATGCCATAAGTAAATAACACATAAACATAATAACGGGGCGATACATACATCGCCCCATACAAAAGCATATCAATTAGTATCAACTAACACAAAGGAGGAATTATGAGCATAGTTATCGTTGGCGGCAATGACCGCATGGCAACACGTTATCAGGATATCTGCAAATCATTCAATCACAAGTCCAAGGTCTTTACTCAGATGCCTGCGGACTTCGAGAACAAGCTTGGAACTCCTGATCTTATGGTGGTTTTCACAGGAACCTGTTCCCATAAAATGCTCGGAGCTGTCAAGAAAAGCTCCGAGAAAAAAGGCGTGCCAGTTGAGCACGTTCACAGCTCAAGTGTAAGCGCATTGAAACAGCTGCTTACAGAGATAAAGGGGAGAAAATATGTCCGAAGCTGAGCGCAGAAGCATTGACAGCTGTTTGGCTTTTCACAGTGCACCTACTCTCCTCGGAGTTAAATGCGCTAACCTTATTTCCTTTGATATACACGAGGGGACCATTGCCGAGTATCTGCAAGAATTCAAAGCAATGGCGTCAGGAAAAGGACTTATGGCAATGCAGCTTTGCAGATGCCGCAGGCGTACACTTGTATATATATGCAACGAGAAAATGCTGACTGCATGGCTCGGTATGCCGCAAGTGCGGCAATTCCTTTCAGAATACGGCTATACCTGCGATATGAGCCTTGAACAAAAGCTCCGCAGGCTGTCACGCCGTATGAGCTGCGGCAGCTTTCCTCACGAGATAGGTGCTTTTCTCGGTTATCCCGTGGAGGATATCAGGGGATTTATCAGCAACAGCGGCAGGAACTGCCTGCTGTGCGGCTACTGGAAGGTCTACGGAAATGCCGAAAAGGCGCGGCGGACATTCAGAACTTACGATCGCTGCAGGAATATCCTGTTCGATAGATTAAATCACGGCATGAGTTTATTTCAAGCCATAAAATAATAGGAGGTCTTTTATGAAAACAGCAGTAATTTATTGGAGCGGCACGGGCAATACCGAGGCTATGGCAAAGGCAGCAGCCGAGGGTGCGAATGCAGAGCTCTTCGAGGTATCTGAGTTCAAGGGCAATGCCGCAGACTATGATGCATTTGCATTCGGATGCCCTGCAATGGGTGCAGAGGTACTTGAGGAAGATACATTCGAGCCATTCTTCACAGGTATCGAGGCTTCGCTCAGCGGCAAGAAAGTGCTTCTTTTCGGCTCTTACGGCTGGGGCGACGGCGAATGGATGCGTAACTGGTACGACCGTACAAAGGCAGCGGGTGCGGAGCTTATCGGTGATGAGGGCTTTATCGTAAACGAAGCTGCTTCAGACGATGATCTTGCAAAGCTTAAAGAGCTTGCTTCACAGCTTGCATAAGGAGATAATGAAATGAAGAAGATAACATCATTTTTATGCGCTGCAGCCTGCATGGCAGCTTATGCGGTACCTTTTACAGCAAATGCCGCCGACAGCGACAAGGTATACGGCACTATGAATATCCCATACGCTGATTTCTACGCGGCCGAGCTCAATAACAGCGTGCCCGTTGACGCAGTTTCTTCTGCGACCACAAACAAGTGGAAGGGCAACAATACGGGAAGCATGGGCGATGACGGAAAGTGGCAGAGCGGCGGACTTGCCGCAGGTACTTTCAATACCGAGACCGAAAACGGCGGAGGAAAGATCCTCGGCGTTACATATCCTGTTGAGATATCCAAGGAGGACCTTGAAAAGCTCAGCGACAAAATGGGATTTACCGAGCTTTCAGAGAAGCCGAAAGCATATAAGCCTGTTACAGTGGAAAGCGGCAAGGCGTCCTTCGGAAAGCTCGTTGATACAGACGGTGAGGAGGCTCTCAGCGGAGAAATGACGGTAACGAGCCTTTCAAGTTGGGGTGACTATCAGATAAATGTTAAGGGTATACCCGCAAACTGCGATATCTACGGCGTTATCGTAAAGACAAAAGAAGGTACGGACTACGGTATGCGCGCTCTTGAGAACATATGGCGAAACGGTGCTATATCATGGGGCGCAGGCGTCAAGGAGAAGGAGCCTCACGGAAATGTCCTCTCCTCTGAGCACTACAAGTCATCACAGGGACAGACTATCACAGACGTTACATTCATCACGCTCAACGGCTACAGCACTCTTTCGGGACAGAACGGATATCTTCCTTTAAAGTTTGCCGATAGTCTTACAGTTGAGAGCGGCAAGTCGGGCAAGGGCACTGTTACCTTTGATAATTCTTCTTTCCCTGCCGATTACAAGATGAAGGGCACAGTTGCAGACGGCTTTACGGTATCGGGCAATACTGTAAGCTACAATAACGCACAGCCGGGAAATTACACACTTACCGTGTCCGATGAGGGCGGCAAGTATTCCGATGTAAGAGGAAGCTTTACACTTACCACCGACGCTATACCCGTAAAGTATTCCGACGGCAAGCTTGTGGCTGCTGACGGAGCTTCACTGACAGACGCTGCAAACTACCTGAAAAACATCTCAGCCGTAACTGTAGGCGAAAAGAGATACGCCGCAGGCAGACGCGGAGCAACTATCATCGACTCTCAGACAGGTGAGATAAAGCTTGACGCAAAGTCGGGTGAGGAAAATGTATTCGACGGCTCGGGCAAGTATAAGCTCACAGTTGAATCAACTGGCTATGAGAAGAATTACGAGTTTGAGATAAACGATCAGGCTGCTGAAACTACTACTGCTGCAACAACTTCAAAGACAACTTCAACGCCCAAGACAACAACTGCTGCAGCTGCAAAAACGACTTCAAGCTCCAACAGTCCGAAAACAGGCACAGACGGAATTGCACTGCCTGCTGCTTTCCTTGCACTTGCAGGTGTATCTGCATTTGCATTAAGAAAGAAGAAAGACTGACCAACTCTCCATTCTGAATTATGACCTCTGCGGCTCATGCTGCGGAGGTCAGATACTGTAAAGAGGTATATTTATGTTATTTTTGATCGCACTTTTTATAGCAATACTTACTGCTTTTTGTCTTGACAAGCCGCTGAAGAAATGTCCTGCGGCTTTCTATATCACGGCAGCTGTACTCACAGCTGCTTCAGTCGTTGTTACGCAGTCGGATATGACTGTATCAAGCAGATTTGTCCGTGAATATGTTATCGGCATATTCTCCCGCGGAGCTCTCGGAACTGCATTCTGGGCAGTGGTCATGTGGGCAGGTGCTCTGCCGAACGGTTCGGCTCCCATAAAGAAGCTCATGCCCATACGCGGTGAGCTGTCAATAACTGCGGCGATACTTACGTTTTCGCATATCATAACATACGGTATGACGTACATAACAAATCTTATCAAGGGCAGAACAGGCTCTGATTTCGTTATCACAAGCATCGTATGTCTTGCAATGGTGCTTATAATGACGCCGCTCACAGTTATGTCCTTCAAGAAGATACGCAAAAAGATGAACGCTAAAACATGGAAGAAGATACAGCGCCTTGCGTATATTTTTTATGCACTTATCTTTATCCATATCCTTGTACTTTTTGTACCAAAGGCACAGAAGGGCAGAGAGGGATATTTCCTCAGTATCCTTGTTTACAGTGCGGTTTTCGTCGGATATGCCGTAATGCGTATCAGGAAGTACTTTATTGCAAGCAAAAAGCCCGAAAAGAATACCATTCCAAATATTGTATGCGCCTGTGCTTTTGTTCTGCCTGTAGCACTTACGGGAGCTCTGGCTCATAACGGCGGCAAAGATACTGCAAAGCCTGAGGAAATTGTCAGTGATAACGCGGCAACTTTTACATTTGCTCCCGAGACCACTGCCGTGGGAACTGCTTTAACTACTTCAGGCGGCAGTATAAAGAGTACGGGAACTGCTTCGGCGACAACTAAGACATCGGAAACTGCCATCACAGAAACCGAAACAACAAAGGTAACTGACGAAAATAAAGAGTCGGCAGAAACTGAAAAGCATGAGGAACAAAATGACGAGCCCGAACAGGAGCAGCATGAGGAAGCTCAGACAGCAGAGCCGCAGCCGACTTATATTTTCCGCAGCGGTGAATATGAGGGTGAAGCCGAGGGCTACGCAGGAAAGGTCCACGTAAAGCTTGCCATAGAAAATGACACTATAACAAGCATTTCCGCATGGGCTGACGAGGACGATCCCGAGTACTTCAGTGATGCCATGAATACAGTTATCCCGCAGATAGGCGCAAAGGTCAGCGCAGACGGTATAGATGCCTGCTCGGGTGCGACCTACAGTTCAAACGGTATCATCGAAGCAGCGCGAAAAGCTCTTGAACAGGCGCGTATTCAGTGATCCGTAAAAAGGCAAGTGATCTTACTGCTTCAAATATGCATGAAAAAAAGACAGATACCTCTTTCGGAAGTATCTGTCTTTTATTATTGATTACTGTATCTGTGTGGTACGCCTGCTGTTTTATGGCTGCAACGCGGATTATTCTATCTCTTCCACTCTTACATCAGAGATGTATACTGTTGCAGTTGAGCCTCTGTGACCGAGATTGAATTCAAGGCGGCCGTTATTGTCGTCCTTTTCCTTCATCTCGAAGTCATAGGTGAATGTCTGCTTTTCGGGAGTTACCTTGAGAGTTGTATCCTTAAGATAGCGTATCCAGCCTGCGGAAGGAGCTGAAACGCATACGATGATATCTCTTTCCTCATCTGCATACGCATCAAAGGTCACACGGTACTTCTTTCCCTTTATCATAGGAAGATCGGGCTGTACGAGCTGTACTGAATAGTCCTCCGTGCCTTCTTTTTCCGAGGTTATGACTATCATATTGTCTCTGATCTCGGCTGCGCCCTCGCCGCCGTTGAACAGCAGGAATTTCCAGTTGACGTCGTCTGTAAGGTCCTCAGCCTCAGAGAAATCACCGTTGAATATGAAGTTGCCATCCTCAAGTGCCTGACGGAATTCCTTTTCGGGCTTCTTGACATTGGTATCATATTCGGGCTTCTGATAAACTCTTACGTAGTCTATCTCAAATTCTGCCTTGTCGAAATCTGTGGTAGCATCAGGATCACCGGGCCATGTACCGCCGACTGCAAGGTTCATCTGAACGAAGAAGGGCTGGTCGAAGGGAGCGGGATAGGGCTTCTCGTCCTCGCCCTGAACGGCTGTGAACCAGTCGTTGGCTGTATTGTAGAGGTTGCCGTCGATATACCAGCGTATCTCGCCGGGCTCCCACTCCACTGAGTACTCGTGGAAGCTGTCGGCATAGGTCTGCCCTGTCAGTCCCCACGTGCCCTGCTGCTCACCGTGAGGCTCGCCGTAGTGGAGAGTTCCGTAAGCTGTGCTGACATCGTTTCCGAGGACCTCCATAATGTCGATCTCGCCGCACTTAGGCCACTGACCGTAGAAGCTCTCGTCCTTGGGCATCATCCATATTGCAGGCCAGAGTCCCTGACCCTCGGGAACTTTAGCGCTTACTACTACCTTGCCGTAGGTAAAATCGGTCTTGTTCTGACCTGTTACCTTGCCCGAGGTATAGTAGTCCTTGCCGTTCTTCTCTGACTTTATAGCCTTTATGACCAGCTTTCCGCCGCGGAGGAACACGTTATCCGTTGAGGTAGTATATTCCTGTAATTCCTCGTTTGTCCAGCCCGGCTCGTGGGGCTCGTAGTTCCATTTTGTCTCATCGAGAGCACTGTCGCTGAACTCGTCGTTCCAGAGCAGTGAGTAGCCGTCGAGCTCGGGTACGTCAACAGCTTCTGTGGCTGCTTCAGTCTTGGCTTCGGCGGGCTTGTCGTTCTTGGCCTCTGTATTGCCGCTGCAGCCCGCAGTGCAGGCGAGCATCGAAAGAGCAGCGAGCATTGATAAAGCTTTCATTGTTTTCATGTTTTTTCTCCTTTAAGTGTGAAAATTCATCCTTATGGTATTATTATAACTTTTTGCTGTGAAAAATGATAGTAAAATGCAGGGAATTATAGTAAACTGATGATGTAACAATAAAAGCCGTACTTTTTGAAGAGTACGGCGTTTATTATTTTTCTGAAAACCGAAAACATATTTCCTTACTTTTTAAGCAGTCCGAGAGCATATTTTTTCCTCAGTATACGCATAACGCTTTCGTCTATGCGTTTTTCGGATATCTCTCCGCTGCGTACAGCTTCACATACCGCATTGACTGCTTCCCTGTAGTCAACGGGCATCAGTATTATATCTATGCCCGCTTTTATGGAGAGCTTTGCAGCTTCGCCCGAGGTATAGACCTTGGATATGGTGTTCATCTGCTGTGAGTCGGTTATGGCTATGCCCTCGAAGCCAAGCTCTCCGCGGAGCATTTCCGTGACTGCTTTGTATGAAAGGTCGCAGGGGAGTTCATCACCGAAGCCCGTTACTGTCTGATGACCTACAAGGACGAAATCCGCACCCGCATTTATTCCCTCCGAGAACGGGATAAACTCCGTTTGACGAAGCTCGTCAAGAGTGCGTTCTATGACTACTGTGGAATTTGTATGGGTATTGCCTTTTTCAGCGCCAAGTCCCGGGAAATGTTTAAGTGTGGCGCATACTCCCTCGTCCCTGAGTCCCCTGACTACGTAAGAGGACATATTTGCGACTACATTCGGGTCATCACTGAATATACGGTTCCCAAGCTCGTTGGAGCTGCATATATTTACATCCGCAACGGGTGCAAAGTCCACATTGAAGCCGAGTGCTTTCAGGTCTTTGCCGATGGAGCTGCCTATATTGTAAGCAGTTCCGCTGTCATTGTCCTTGCCGTAGTGTGCCATGCTGTCGAATTTAGCGGTGCCGAGTTTCTGAGCGCAGCGGGCGACTTCTCCGCCCTCCTCGTCAACGGCAGTGAAAAGTCCTATGCCGCAGGCTTCCGCAGCGTATTCCTGTGTGGTGCTTATCATTTTTTTCATCTGCTCCTGCGAGGTCATATTCTTGGCAAAGTAAATGATACCGCCCACAGGAACTTCTCTGATAGCTTTTCGTGTTCCGTCGCCTACCTGCGTCATGGTAGATATTCCCGTAAGAGCTTCGGGAGTTACCATGAACATCTGTCCTACCTTCTGCTCCAGTGTCATGCCGTCAAGAACTGTCTTGGGCAGAGGAGTACTTCTGGCAGTAGTCGTGGTCTCCGCAAGTGTTGTTACTGAGGTCGTAGCTGTCATTGCAGTTGTAGTAGTCTCTGAGGTAGTGGTAGATGTTATTTCGCTGTTCTGAGTATGTTCATGCTCATAGCTGTCGTTATTCTGCTCAGTCTGATGAGAAGTTACCGCTTCGGTATGCTTCTGCTCATGCTGAGCTTCACTTTTGGGCTGTGTATGCGGAGCTTCAGTGGATACAGCTTCTGTCTTTGACGCAGCTGATGAAGTAGTTTCGGTTTTTACGGCAGATGTAGTTTTTGTCTCTGCCTGTGTATAAGAAGTGGTCATGTCTGTATGTAAAGGCTCTGTTTCGGTGGTTTCAGTACCGATCGTTTCCGTACTGCTGTTTTCGGCGGGAGAGATGCCGCCGCAGCCTGTAAGAAGCAGGCTGAGAGAAAGCAGAGCCGCAGTATATTTTCTGTGTTTCAATGTTGATTCCCCCTGTAAAGGTTCTACATAAAGATTATATCATAAAATAATCATTAAATCAACAGTAACAGAGAAAAAGCGAATAAAAAATCGGGAGCAAAAGCTCCCGATAGCCGAAAACTATTTTATTGCCGCAAAAGCCTGTTTAAGAGTGCTTGCGGGAATGATCTCAATGTCATGATCCTTTGGGTCTATGGAGGACATGGACTGCTTCGGCACAACGCAGGTCCTGAAGCCCATTCTTTCGGCTTCGTGTATACGCTGTACTATATGCGATACTGAGCGTATCTCGCCGCCGAGACCTATCTCTCCGAAGGCTACGAGCTCCTCGTCTATCTGCTTGTCCATTATTCCCGAGTAAAGCGCCATAGCGACGGGAAGATCGCCTGCGGGCTCGTCAAGACGAAATCCGCCTACGATATTAAGGTATACGTCAAGGCTTCCCATGAATATCCCCAGCCTTTTTTCAAGGACTGCGATTATGATATTCAGTCTGTTGAAATCAAAGCCCGTGACCATACGCCTCGGCGCAGAATAGCTGGTTTTCGCCGCAAGCGCCTGTACCTCCGCAAGTATGGGACGGCTTCCCTCCATTACACAGGAAACGCAGGTGCCCGATACGTTGTGAGGTCTGCCTGCAAGGAGCATCTGCGACGGATTTGCAACCTCGCGGAGTCCCTTGTCGATCATCTCAAATACTCCGATCTCGTTTGTAGAGCCGAAACGGTTCTTGACAGCTCTAAGTATACGGTAGCTCTGATGACGTTCACCCTCGAAATAGAGCACGGCGTCAACTATATGCTCCATGACCTTCGGACCTGCTATAGCTCCGTCCTTGTTCACATGACCGACTATTATTATGGGTATCTCCTGATTTTTAGCCGTGTGCATGAAGAGATTGGTGCATTCCCTTACCTGTGTGATGCTTCCGGGACTTGAAGCTATGCGCCCTATGCTCATGGTCTGTATCGAGTCGATTATAGCTATATCGGGAGCGCTTGAAGCTATCGTCTGAGCGATCACTTCCGCGTCTGTCGCTGTGAGTATATACAGGTTTTCCGTATCGACACCGAGACGGTTCGCACGGAGCTTTATCTGTCTTGCGGACTCTTCTCCCGAAACGTAGAGAACAGAGTGGTCTTCTCCGAGAAACTGGCATATTTGCAGAAGTATCGTACTTTTTCCTATACCCGGTTCGCCGCCGAGAAGAACAAGAGAGCCCTTCACAAGGCCTCCGCCGAGGACTCTGTTAAGCTCTCCGATACCCGTATCGTAGCGGACGTCGCTGTCAGCTCCGATATCCTGAAGCTCAAGGATATTGTCGGAAAGGTCGGGAGCAGCTCCCGAGGATAATGCAGAGCGCGAGCCTGCGGGAGCAGAGTCCGCGATATCCTCCTCAAAGCTGTTCCATGCACCGCATGACGGGCATTTGCCGTTCCATTTGGAGCTTTCGTAACCGCACTGATTACAGGTGTATATGTATTTCGATTTAGCCATTTTTTACCTCATCAGTCAAATACGAGCTTGATATTGTCGGAAGTGAGAGGATATTTTCTGCCGCATAACATGATGCTTTCTGACGGCTTGAAGCCGCTTACGCTCTCGCCCGAAAGGGTGTTGCATATGAACTTTCCCGACTGATCGGTGGAATAAAAGACATTTGCCTTTATATCAAAGCGCAGGCAGCCGTTTTCAGCGCCTGAGGCTTCGATCTCCTTAATGCCGTCATTATCAAGATAATACACGTTCACAGGCATTTCGTCAAGAGAGCCCGAGGATACGACTATCTCGGGGAGCTCGTTTCCGTCAAGGTCTGCAAGCTCAAATGCGGAGTCAGCGCTTGAAGCATTTTTGAGGACTTCATCGAGCTTTTCCTTGTACTTCTTCTTCTGAGCGTCCGTGAGTACTTCCTTCCAGCTCTCGCCGCAATGTATCGCATAATCCATGGCTTCGTCGCCGAAGGAGTATTTTCTTCCGACAGTGAAGCTGTCCTCCTGCTTGTAGCCGTTTACTTTTTCCTCGTATTCTGCGAGGGAAACATTGTCGCCGTTGAGCTCGTAGCGTATAACAGCTCCCGAAGAAGCGCTGTTCATATTGTTGTAGTAGCTGAAGTCGATATCATAAAATCCCTCGTTATATTTCTGATATTCACCGATAGTGAATTCCTCGCCCTCATATTCGTAGCCGATAACGAGAAGTGAGGGTACAAAGCTGAACTGTCCGAATGAGCCGCAGGATGCGATCTTTGCGATATCCGTCCCGATAAGGGAATAGACATCGCAGGATGCAGAGGCATCATCTGATGGAGAGATTATAAGCTCGGGGACACCGTCGCCTGTGATGTCGCAGAGATCAAACATTGATGTATCTGTAAGGTCAGCCGAGACCTTGAACTGCTCAAGCTTGTTCTGATATACCTCCTGCCAGTCGAAAGCCACGCTTTCGGGTGAAGTTTTCACTGCAAGGGGATCGGGCTGTGAGCCGAGCACGTTCTCTGTTTCAGAGCATCCTGTCATTGCGGCAAGGATAGCGGCTGCCATAACGAAGTATGCGTATCTTTTTGTTTTCACTGTTGTTGCCTCCCAAATATATACATACAAAAATTATACCACTTTTGACGATACATGTCAATTGATATTATTACATGGGATAAATAAAAAATTATGGGGATCACAGCAGCTTTTTCGTTGAAAAATAACTTTCGGGAGCAGATATGCGCGGACAGCTTATTTCTGCTTCTGTGGTCTGAGCTCCCAGAAATACTTCCTTGCAGACTGCGGAAAATCCTCCATAACGCCGTGCTCCGGGTCGTAGAAGGTGCCCTCGCAGTACAGCGACCAGTGCCAGCAGCGTGGAGTTTCAAGGCTCAGCAGAGCAAGAGGCGGCAGGTCCTCCTTGCTTTCCGCCTGTTTCCTCTCGTCGGATATCCATACTCCGTGAGCGCGGAAGGTCTGTTTCATTTCTTTCAGGTCGGTCTCTCTGTCATTGCCGAGGAGCGAGCATATATATTCGGGAGTTTTTCCCAGCACCATAGCCAGCACTGCCTGTCCGCACTGCAAGTCCGTGGGCTCGTGTATGTAGTCAATCTTCATAATATCACCTCAGAAATATTGTACCATAACACTGAAATGGTGTAAAGACTTTATTTATTGTAAAATCGTCGCCTGTTATTTGCCCGAAAAACAGAGCCATGACAAGTCGTCATGGCTCTTTGTGTTTGATTATGATTTAGGTTCAAGAGTTTTGACTATGCCGAGGAGGTACTTCTGTATACGGAGAGCATCGTTGGAAGTGATGCCCTTTACTGATGTATCAACATCGCCGTTTAGCTGTCCCTGCTCGGTGATATGGCGGCTGTCGGTGCCGTTAAGTCCGTACTTGTTCGGGTTTGCAAGGCTCTGCATGATAAGCACTGCATCGGACATATCCACGCCGCCGTCGCAGTTTGCATCGCCGTATACTGTCTTATCATCGGGAACTGTTACGTCATCGGGAGCGTCCGCAAGGTTGTCGAAATCCAGCCAAAGCTGTACGTATTCGCTGTCGGGAGCATATGCGGGTGAAGCGGTATTCTGCGATGAAAGCTCGGCTGCTGTGAGCGCCTTGCTGTATACTCTCATTTCGTAGAAGTTTGCCTGAGAATTTCTTCCTGTGTCGGGGCAGGCGCCAAGTGTAAGGTTGTAGCCCGAATGAGCAACTCCCGCAGTAGTGCCCACAGCCTTTTCTGCAAGCATTTTTCCGTCTGCGTATACGCGGAGCATATTGTTCTCGGCGTCGTATATACCGGCAACCTGATGTTTTTTTCCTATCCAGCCTGAATCTGCGCTCACGTCCATTTCATAGTAAAGACTGCGCCATTCGCCGCCTGCGTAAACGAAGAAGTCAAGAGATGAAGCCGTTGTTCGGAAGCCGAATGCATTATCGCCCTTGCCGGCGAACATATTGAACTGCTGTACGCCTGTGGGAACTACATTTACTTCAACGGTAAATGAGTTATTGCCCTCAAGTGCGGAATCGAGCCTGCTGTTGTGAGGTATGCTCACAGCGCCCGAGATGTAGTTTCCGCTGTCGTCGTGTCCGAGCCTTGCGCCGCCAGATACGGGTACTGTAAGAGCGTTGCTGCTCTTGTCCTGTACAACTGCTCCGTCGGAGCGCATTTTTGCGTAGAGAGTTGTCATATCCTGACCTGTGGCTGTCGAAGCAACAGGTACTAATGTGTATTTCCATGTATAGGGTCTGCCCGATGAAAGACGGTATTTTTCAAGAGTTGCCTGACCGCAGGTAGCGCTTCCCGTACCCATTGAGCCGTAGTCAACGCTGAGTATGGTCTCGCTTCTCGGATTAAGCTTGTAGGGGTGGTCTGCGTTCTGAAGGTCCTCGGGAGTGAAGTGGAGAGCGCTTGCTTCCACAGTGCCCTCTGATGCTATCATAAGGCTCATGTTCCTGTTTTCGTTCTGTACCGCAATCCACTTGACGTCTGTGAGGTTGCCTGTATCGTCAGCTTTCATGTACGGGTAGAACATATCAGAAACCGTGCTCTCCCATACGCCCTGTCTGCCGTTGGTCTTGCGGTCGTTGAAGGTCTCCACGGGGCCGTTTCCGTACCAGCTGAGCTTCTCGGCGCCCTCGGGGAGCTTCATTATGGAGCCCACGCGGATAAAGTTTCCGAGGCCCTTGCCGACTGCGTTTACATTGAACTCGATGTCAAGGCTGCCGTCACAGTGAACGGTATACGCTATATCTACAGTAGTGCCGCCTGCACTTGGAAGTGACAGGTGTGATATCAGCATTTTCTCGCCGCCGTCAAGCTCCTTGACGTCTATGCCTGTGCACTTGGCGCCGTTCATTGCGCCGCGCCACTTGTCATCGAATTCGCCTCTTGCTGCCCAGCCTGTGTCGTTCTCAACATTGCCGCGCCAGAAATTGGGTGCAGGACCTTCCGCAACAAGAGTTTCGCCCCTGTATGAATAGGACTTCATGAGACCTGTTGACTTTTCGATAAGCAAATTGAAGCCCGTTCCTGTGGGAACGAATGAATCGGGAGTTTCAACAACAGTTACAGGGTCGCTGCCTCTGTCGAACTTTGCAGCAGTACCGTTTGAAGCGAGAGCTATCTGTCCGTATGATATCTCTGTGCCTGCGGGCAGCATATCAGAGCCGTTCCGCACCTTGACAGACATATCGAGATAATATTCATCTCCCGAAAGCGATTTGCTCGGTATCTCAAAGGGTACTTTGACCGTGCCCCTTGTCAGCGGAGCAACATCCGCATCCTCAACAGTTCCGCTCTTTACTGCGATACCGTTTTTGAGGAGAGTCCATGTTACGTCGAAATCGCTTAAGTTCAGGAAGTTGTTCTCGTTGTATACAGATACCTCCTGTTTGTCCAGCTGAGAAGCGTCGGCTGAGAACCAGAAGCTCTGATACTGATACTTTACCTCTGCAAGCTCCGGCTGAGGAGTTCTGTCAGGGCTGATAAGTCCGTTTTCACAGAAGCTGTTGTCGTTGGGCCAGTCGCCCCAGTCGCCGCCGTAGCCGTAGTACCTGCCCTTTGCCTCTTCCGAGTAGAGATTGGTCTTGGCGTAGGGCTCGGAATAGTAGTCCCAGCCGCCGTTGGGAAGCTTCACAGCTCTTGACTGGTCTACCCAGTCCCAGATGAAGCCGCCCAGCATATTGTTCGCACTTCTGATAACGTCCCAGTACTCCTTGAGAGCGCCTACGGAGTTGCCCATAGCGTGGTCGTATTCGCACATTACGTATGGCATTTTTCCCTTGCCTGCGTTATTGCCGATAACGTCCGAGCCCGGGTACATATTGCTTCCCATATCAACGCCCATGCCGAAGCCCTGACCTTCACTGTGAACAGGACGTGAGCTGTCATTGTCCTTGAAGTACCATATCATATCGCGGAACATTCCGCCTGCGTCGCCTGCATTGCCCGTGTAGCCCATTTCGTTTCCGATAGACCATGCGACAATGGAAGGATTGTTTTTCAGGCGCTTGTAGGCTGTTTCCGTTCTGTCCATAGCAAGCTCGTAAAACAGAGCCTTGGTATTATTGTTCGTTCCGTCCTGAAGTGCGTGGCACTCCATATTCGTTTCGCCCATAACGTACATACCGTACTTGTTTGCGAGCCAGTAGAGGTAAGAATCGTTGCTGTAGTGGGAAGTTCTTATAGCGTTGATGTTGTTCTTTTTCATGAGAGCAACATCCTCGCGCATTGTCTCCTGAGGGATGGCTTTGCCGTTGAAGGGGTCTGTATCATGGCGGTTAACGCCTTTAAGAAGCAGTCTTTTGCCGTTTATGGTTATGGGCTGCCAGTTCTTTGTGGTCACGTTATACGACCAGTCAACCTCTGCCTTTGTGAAGCCAATCTCGCGGAAGCCGAGCTGCGTGGAGAGTATCTCCTGCACATTGCCCTTGTCGTCTGTTAGTTTCAGTACGAGGGCGTAGATATTGGGAGTTTCCGCCGACCAAAGCTTTGGCGACTTAACGCTCGTTTTCAGTACAGCGCTGCCGTCCCTGCCCGAAGCAAGCTCGTCCAGCTTCACGGAAGCACCGCTGAGTATGTTATTGCCTTTCTCGTCATAGGCTTCCGCAGAAACGCTCCAGCCGTTTTTTGCATTGCCCGAGGTATTGCGGATATCCATTGATATCTCAAGATTTGCGTTTGTATATGTATCATCCAGGTCGGTGAGGACTTTATAGTCACTTATCTGCACATCGGGAGAGCTTACAAGGAAAACATCGCGGAAGATACCGCCGTCGTATATCATATCCTGATCCTCGAACCATGTTCCGTCGCAGAACTTGTGTACCTCTACGGCAAGGGTGTTCTCACCGTCGGTAAGATAATCGGTAACGTCGAAGCGGTGAGGGCTGAAGGTGTCTTCGCTGTAGCCGACTGCCTGTCCGTTGATATAAACGTAGTAAGCCGACTCCACGCCGTCAAATTCAATACAGATACGTCTGCCCGACTGCCGCATACTGCTGTCAACAGTGAACTTTTTCCTGTAAAGTCCCACAGGATTGTAATTTTTGGGAGCCTGCGGCGCAGGTACGTTACTGTCGTACTTTGCCTGCCATGGCTCGCCTATATTTGTATAGATAGAATAGTCAAATCCGAGACAGGTCCAGCTTTTCGGGAGCTGTACCGTTTTCCAGCCGTGATCTGCCGATGGCTGATAGTCTGTCTTTAGGCAGCCTGCATTGATATGGGTCTGAGCCTGTTCCGAGTTCTGAACGACCACAAGATCCCAGTCCTGATCCTTGCCTGTCAGCATTTGCAGGTAATCCGACTGTTCACGCGCATTGTAGTCCCATACAGCGTTTACTGCTGCATCGGTGCTCTGATATGGTACAGGATTGCAGGAAGCTGCTTCGCGGTTAACTGCGAAAACGTCCTCTGCGCCGTTTCTTCCTGTCCACTCATTGCCTGTAAATGAAACATTTGCTGCACTTACAGATGCAGGAAACAGTGTTCCTGCGGACATTGCTGCTGTCATTAAGGCAACAGCTGCTGAAACGATACGTTTCATAAGTAATTCCTCCTTTGGATTTTAATTTCCCCTACGGAACCGAGTTCCGTTCATTCAATAATTTAATGTGCATGACAGAGCGTTAGTTAATAAATGTTGTTGATAATCTACATTATTATTGTATGCGGCGTCTGCCATTATGTTTAATATACCATAATTGTGAATTTTTTGCAACTGTTTTCGGTAAGAAAATGAGAAAATAAACATCATAATAATATTTCAATGCGTAATTTTACCAAAAATCCCCCTTTTCATGTCATGAAAAGGGGGAATGTAAATCATTTTTTTAGTCGCGGAGGAGCTACTTTGTTTTGTGATCCCTGATATAGTCACGGTATGCTTCTCTCCAGTTACGGAATCTTTTTCTGTAGTAATTGAACCTGTCTTTTCCGTATTTGTCGGCATTGTAATGGGAGGTATCGAACCATTTGCGGCGGAATTCTTCCCGTGTGTATTTCGTTTCGGTCCATGAATAATCGCTTATATCCCATGAACAGAAGAATTTACGGTACTGCTTTCCGTTCGGAACGTCAGCAGCCCTGCGAACTGCCGCAGAGGCTTTCCTTTTGAAGAATTTCTTGTTCGGATCTTTTATGTGTACAACAGGACTTTTCCTGTGCTTATAGCTTCTGCTCATAACAGACCTCCTTGTAACTCAGCATATCGGCGGCTCACGCCTGATCGTTCTCGATTATGTTTTTGATATCCTGCATACGTATGTCCCATTCGGCGCTCTGGTCGGCACACTTTTTCAGGTCGTCGGTGAGCATATCCAGCTTGTTCTGCGGCAGGTCCTTCTTGTAGCGGAGTTTATGCTCGAGACTTGCCCAGAAGTCCATAGCTATAGTGCGGAGCTGCACCTCTGCCTTTACGAGACGCTTTTCGTTTTCGAGGAAGATAGGCACTTCAACAATAAGGTGCAGGCTTCTGTAGCCATTTGGCTTGGGATTTTTTATGTAGTCCTTTTTCTCAATGAGAAATATATCGTCCTGACGCAGAAAGCAGTCAGCAAGGCGGTAGATATCCTGCACAAAGGAGCAGACTACCCTTATACCTGCTATATCCGAGACATTTTTCTCGATATCCTCAATGGTACGAGGTATATTCTTTGCTATCATCTTGCGGAAGATGCTTCCGTAGCTCTTTATCCTTGACTGTATGAATTCAATGGGATTGCTTTCGCCGTTTATGGAAAACTGCTCGTTGAGCACGCGGAATTTGGTCTCTATCTCCATAATGGCGCATTTGTAGTATGTGAAAAACTCCTTAAGGGGTATCATGTTGTTCTCAACAGCCTGCAAAAACTCTGTTTCGGACATATCCGACTCGGCTATCTCATGAAGCGACATTATGGCGTTTTTATTCTTGTCCATGTTTTTTCCTCACATATGTTTTGATGATTACATTATATCATTATTGAGTAAAAAGGTCAATTGCTTTCTCCTGATTGACACATAATCGTTGGTATGATATACTTATTTTACATTACGAAGGGGGAGAGAACAATGGCTTTTGATTACAAAAAGGAGTACAAAGAGTTCTATATGCCGAAGACCAAGCCTGAGATCATTACAGTTCCGTCCATGAATTTCGTTGCAGTCCGCGGAAAGGGTGACCCGAATGAAGAGGGCGGAGAGTATAAACGTGCTCTTGAAGTGCTCTACGCAGTTGCTTATACCATATAATAGTGCATTTGTCTACTCTATTATATGAATTCCTTAGTAACAATTCTC
>NZ_CAMKRR010000014.1 GCF_946415235.1 uncultured Ruminococcus sp.
AAGTGTAATTTCGGGCGGATAATATCCGCCCCTACGAATATAAATTATGATTTATATTAATGCAAATTACAGCATTTTAAAGTATATTCAGTCCACAAATTCCATGGTAAAAAGCTTAGAGAGTATGCTTCCCGCGTAGGACTTCATAAGCGCAACATACTCCGAGCCTTCAACGTCGCCGCCTATGCCCAGTATCTCGTATGTTACCTTTCCCTCGCGGAGCTTCTTGTGCAGCTCATTGAAGCCGTTTTTCAGATAGAACTGTCTGCGCTTTACCCTTTCGTCGTAGTTTTCGGACGCCTCATCAAGCTGTTCTATGGCAAGGAAAAGTCTGCGGCCCTTGTAGAGCTTCTTTGCGTTCTGCAAAACTGCGCTTCCTATACCCTTGCCTCGGCACTCCTCGGAAACAGCAAGGTAAAAGATGTATGAAAGATCGCGGTAATTGACGATATATAGCATTCCCGCCCATTCGTCATTGCAGTGTACGGACCAGAAGTCCACGTTTTTCTTCTTGGCTTTCAGAACGAGCATAAGAAAAGGTGCGCGTTCATCGGCTGGGAAGGCTCTCATGTAAAGCTGTTTTATCCTGCGGAAATCAGGGCTGCTTGGTTTTAGCTTTGTGAAATTGAGTTTCATAGCGTACCTCCTGTTCAGCTTTTTTCTATGCAGTAGCACACCTCTCCTTCAGGAGAAATGCCCTGCTGTCTGAAACGTTCTACGTTATCCGTTATTTTCATTTCGGACTTTTCAAGCACACGTCCCGATTTTTTGTTCTCGGCGCGGTGGTATGCTTCAAGTCTGCAAAAATCCGTTGTTCCGAATATCTCCGAGATCACTGCGGAAAGAGCTTCTCCTGCATAGCCGTGTCCCTGAAAGGCAGAGCCTATGCAGTATTCTATCTCTGCGGTGCGGATATCCTCATATACGCGGCAGAATGCGATCTGTCCTATATTTTGTCCGCTTGTTTTCTCTATGACAGCCCACCTGTAAAAGCCTTTGCTGTCATAGCCGCTGATGTATTTATCGAGGAGCTCCTTTGCTTCTGCGGCTGTGGAATATACAGGCTCGCCGTATTCGGTCTGCACTGCGGGATCTGCTGCCCAGTTGCGGAGCATATCACTGAGGTCTCCCTCTTCAAACCTGCGAAGCAGGAGCCTCGGAGTATTTATAGTATTTGTACCGCTGTGCTGCATGGCAAAGACCTCCTACGAATAGTTCGTTACATTTATTATATCATATAAATGTTAACAATTCAAGCAAACGCAGAGAAACAGCGACGGAAGATATATCTGCCCTTGACGTACTGCTGCTCATATTGTATAATTAATGTGTTATCAATAATTGATCAAAAAGGAGCAGCTGAAATGATACAGGATATTTACCCGAGCAGACTTGACAACAGCTTCCGCAGGGTTCAGCCCTCGGACTGTCCCGAAAAGAGCTTTGCGGTCTGTTTCTGGGACGGCAGGATACTTGCCGACATAAGCGGAAGCGATGTGAATTTTCCGCGGGCTTCCGAGCTTGCAGAAAATACTGATATGATATATCTTTTTTCGGTAGATGACGAGGCGTTCTTCCTTGTGCGCGGAAATGGCGAAATTGAGATCAAAAACGGCAGCTTTGCCCTTTATACGATCCGTGAACTTAGGGATAAGTGCAGCGGCAAGTACCTTTTTGCGGCTTTTACGGCTTTTCACCTTGCCAAGTGGTATGAGGAAAACAAATTCTGCGGAAAATGCGGCGGAAACACACACTGTGATGATAAGGAAAGAGCTCTTGTCTGTGAAAGCTGCGGAAATAAGGTCTATCCGAGGATAAACCCTGCGGTCATAGTGGGAGTCATCAACGGCGGCAGGATACTCATAACCCGCTACAGGAGAGGCTTTGCACACAATGCTCTTATCGCAGGCTTTACGGAGATAGGAGAGACCCTCGAACAGACCGTTCAGCGCGAGGTCATGGAAGAGGCAGGGCTGCACGTTAAGAATATACGCTACTATAAATCCCAGCCGTGGGGAATGGCTTCCGACCTGCTTGTGGGCTTTTACTGTGATGTGGACGGTGACGATGCCATAAAAATGGACGAATCCGAGCTGAAATACGCAGAATGGGTCAGCAGGGAGGATATAGTACTCCAGCCCTATGAGCACAGTCTGACCAATGAGATGATGAAGCTTTTCAAGGAAAACGGCAATATTTGAATACGGCAGGAGCTGCTTTTGTACAGCTCCTGTTTTTTGTTCGGCAAAACGGCTGTATTATACAATAATCTGACAAAAACCGGCTCATTGTAAAACTTTAACAGCATTTTTATCAGTTTTGTGATTTCTGGTTGACTTTTTTAGTAGAAAATGTTATAATATATGTGTGCGACAAAGTGAGAGTTCTATTTGACTTTTTTCACAGGGGGGTGGAAATATGTTTGTGAATTCTGAACTTTATCTCGGAAGTTACACGCCTGTAGGAGATATTATAGTTCTTGCACTGTGTATTGTAATGGGGATACTGATCAAGCAAACGCATATAGGAAAAGAAAAAACGAGCTTCAGCATTATAATGCATATCCTTATATTCGGATTTTTGGCTGCGTCGGCAAACATTTATTTCCAGACCGGCCTGCTGAAGGATGATCTGAATATACCTTTCATTTATGGTATGAGGCTGATTCATCATGTTATCTTTATTTTCATTATGATCTTTTATATAAGGTACATAAAGGGATCATTGTGGCTTCCTTTACGCAATAAGAAGATAAACAGGATAGTCATTTTTACATCGGCAGTCATTGCGGTACTTTTTGATATAGCGGCGTCGTATTTCAAATTCGGCTTCTATATCACAAAAGATCACAGGTTCAGTGCAGGCTTTGATATTTTTGAAATGCTTTATATGCTTTTCATGATAAATATCGTGTACATGCTGATAAAGTTCAGAAAAAGGCTGCTTACCAAGGTATTCATGGGACTTATGAGCGTTCTGGTAATGTCAAACCTTCTTCTCTGCATACAGGGGCTCAAACGACAGGTATCATATACTTCCATATGCTGTTTCCTGCCTATAATAAGCATTATTTTCCTGTTCCATTCCAATCCCTTCAATATTGATACGGGTGCGGTCTCGGGAGAATATTTTGCTGATGAGATCAGAGAAAACCTTTCAAAGGGAAAAGAAATGATCATTATGTGCTGCCATATGCCGGGTTTCTCTTCAAAGATAACCAAATCTGCCGATCTCAGGACTGAATTTTACGAATTCTTCCGTATCAACGTCAAAAAGGCGATACTTTACAGCTTCCCGAATGACAGCTTCGTCATGACGATAGTAAAGCAGAAGAATACTGAATACGACAGGATAGTAGCAAAGATGCTTGATGACTTCAAAAAGAGCCATACAAAATTCAACATTGATTATAAGATAGTTATCATGGAGTCGTCGGACAGTGTGATAAATGTAAGTGATTACCATAATATCATTGATTATACCGACATGAAAATGCCGTTCAATACCGTCGTGCGTGTAACGCCCGATGATATAAAGGATTATTACGACAAGCACTATATTCTCAGCGAGCTTGAAGATATCGCTGAAAAAAAGGACCTTTTCGACCACCGTGTACTTGTTTACTGTCAGCCCGTATACAATCTCAATACAGGGCAGTACGATACAGCAGAGGCGCTTATGCGCCTGAAGCTTGACAAGACGGGAATGGTATTCCCCGATCAGTTCATACCTCTTGCCGAGCAGTTTAACCTGATACACAATCTCAGTATGATAATACTCAACAAGACCTGTTTTGCAATGAAAGGCTTCCTGAACGAGGGCTATATAGTCAAGCGCATATCCGTAAACTTTTCGGCTATAGACCTTAGATACGATTCGTTCTGCGATGAGGTCAAGGGCATAATCGAGAGTAACGGCATAGAATACGGAAAAATAGCTGTTGAGATAACAGAGAGCCGAAGCGACGCGGACTTCAATCTTATGAAACAGCGCGTTATACAGCTTCAGGGGCTGGGAATAAAGTTCTACCTTGACGATTTCGGAACAGGCTATTCAAATTTCGAGCGTATCATGGAAATACCCTTCGATATCATCAAGTTTGACCGTTCGCTGCTGATAGAGTCGCTGAAAAATGCTTCTTCGCAGTATATGGTAAAGACCTTCGCAAATATGTTCCACGACCTCAAATACTCCATACTCTTCGAGGGCGTTGAGAACGAATACGATGAGGACCGCTGCAAGCTTATGATGGCGCAGTATTTACAGGGCTACAAGTACTCAAAGCCCATACCAATAGAGGAACTGAGAAAATTTCTTCTTCATGTATAATTTTATAAAGGGTGCGATAGAGCTTATTCATCGCACCCTTTGTATTTTATGCATCATTTGGGGTAAACGGAGAGAAAATTATTGACGTTTCATGTAAAATATGCTATGATTATTGTATAAATAATCTCTTAGGAGGAGACAGGAAGATGGGAAACAGCAAGAAAATAATAAAACGTATCGTGATACTGCTTATTATACTTCTTATTATCGGCGGCGGAGTATTGTTTGTGAGAAATGCCATACGCGGAGCGACTCAGAGTATAGTCACGCGCTCTGATACCTGCGGATTTGTAAAGCGTCAGGACCTTACGAGCTATTCAAGCTTTTCGGGACAGATATCCAGCAGTGACAAGCTCATGGTGACTGCCGATCCCACACTCAAGGTAAGCAAGCTCAATGTAAAGGTCGGAGACAGCGTTAAGGCAGGGGATATACTCTGTGAATTCGACAGCAGGAAGCTTCAGGATCAGTATGACAAGCTGGTCAGGAACAGTGAAAAGGTGCAGGGGGCTTCACAGCACAGCCACGACCTTATCGTCAGAAACTACAACAAGGCGCAGAGCGAGAAGGATTCGCTCATTTCAAAGGCAAAGTCGGCATATGATACGGCTGTTTCAAAGCGCGATGCAGCTTATGACGAATATAACAGAATGATAGACGCCTACAACGAACTGTACAGCAGACAGATAGACGTATATAACGCATGGGCGAATACCCCTGACGACGCCCATAACAAGGAAAGCATGAAAATGGAGCTTGACGCTCTTGAAAATGAGTTTAAGGAAGCAGAAAAGGAGCTTGCTGCTTTTCAGGAAAGTCTGCCAGGATTTGACAGTGCTGTTGACGCTGCCAGCGAAGCGTACAATGCGGCAGTTGAAAAGGGCGATGAGCTGGTCCAGAGCGCACAGGATGCTTTGGATAACGAGAAGTATACCGTTTCCGACGATTCCGGGGACAGCCAGCTTGAAGAGCTCCGTGAGAGGATAGAAAAATGTACTGTCAGAGCGGAAAGGGACGGTGTCGTTACCGAGCTCAATATTTCCGAGGGAAGCGTTCCCGAGTCGGGAAATATCATGACTATCGAGAATACCTCCGAGCTTATCGTGTCGGGCAAGGTCAGCGAGGCTGATATCCTCAAGGTGAACGAGGGCATGGAAGCCGAGATAAAGACCAGCGCAACAGAGGACAGGATAATCAGGGGCAGGGTAAAGCGTATAGAGAAAATAATCTCCTCAGGCAAGGCTAAATATGAAACAGGCGGATATACCGTTGAGGTAAGCGTAGAGGAAAAGGACTGCGGTCTCCTCATCGGAATGTCTGCGAGCGTAAAGATAATCCTCGACAAGCGCGAGGATGTGCTCAGCGTTCCCTACGACGCTATCCGCGGCGGCGAGAACGAGGGATACTTCATATTCGTTGCAACGCCTCAGGAAAACGATATGTACAGTATCTCAAAGCGTAAGATATCAAAAGGCTTTGAGGGCGATTACTACACCGAGATCATATCAGGCTATGTAAACGAGGGAGATATCGTTCTGACTGATCCCGTGGGCGTATCTGACGGCGACCTTATCCCGCTCAGCGTTCCCGAGGAGTAATGCCGATGAAGACGATCATCTCTATGCACGGTATAGTAAAGAAGTTCTATATCGGAATGCCCAACGAGCTTGAGATACTTCACGGACTCAACTTCAAGATAAACGAGGGAGAATTTACTTCCATAGTAGGTCCTTCAGGTTCGGGAAAGAGTACCCTAATGAATATCATAGGAGCTCTTGACCGTCCCACAGACGGTGTATATATGCTCAACGGCATTGATGTTGCACAGCTCAACGATTCGGAGCTGAGCGCTATAAGAAACAAGGAGATAGGCTTTGTGTTCCAGAACTTCAATCTTGTTTCGCGTACAAATGCCATAGAAAATGTAGAGCTGCCAATGCTTTATGCAGGCGTCGGCAGGAGAGAGCGCAGACGCCGTGCGGAAAAGCTGCTTGAAATGGTGGAAATGAGCGACAGAGCTACCCATAACCCCAACGAGCTCTCGGGCGGTCAGAAGCAGAGGATAGCCATTGCAAGAGCTCTTGCCAATTCGCCGTCCATCATACTTGCGGACGAGCCTACGGGCGCACTTGATACCGTAACGGGACATATGGTAATGGATATATTTCACAAGCTGCACAAGGAGGAGAACAAGACCATAGTCCTTATCACTCACAGCAAGGAGCTTGCTGCCGAAACGGACAGGATAATCACTCTCAGGGACGGAAAGATCATATCCGACACGGGAAAGGCAGGTGGGCAGAATGTTCTTCTTTGAAAATATACGCCTTGCCATAGCCTCTCTCAGGTCGAACAAGATGAGAGCCATACTTACCATGCTCGGTATCATAATAGGCATAAGTGCGGTAATAACCATTACAACTCTCGGAAATTCACTGAAAAAGACACTTTCAAACTCCTTCAACAAGCTCGGCGGTCAGACCTTTGATGTGGAGTACCGCTTCAAGCAGGAGGAAAACCAGGATGAAGACGGTGTTTATCAGTACAGACCCATGGAGGAAGACGACTACATAACCGATGATATGCTGAAGGAGCTTGAAGCAAAGTATCCGGGAAGATACCTCGTCAGCAGGTCAAACGATCTCGGTGCGGGAACGGTGAAGAACAAGAAGGGCGATAAGCTCAATGTCTCCATATCAGGCGTGACGGAAGGATACATTAAATCCGCGAGCATATATAAGATGCTCAGCGGAAGGACCGTAAATAATGATGACGACAATGGCAGAAAGCACTCGATAATCGTTTCGGATATATTTGTAAAGCAGTATTTCGGACACGAGGACGCAAATGCTGTCGGCAGCGATATCAGCTTGGATATAACAGGTCTGTGCGATACCGATTTCACTATCGTAGGAGTTTTCAAATTTCCTAAGATACTTGAAAAGTATATGCAGTCAACGTCTAATTTCATGGACAGGGAAACGCCGGTTATGATACCCTATGAAACCGCAAAAAAGCTGAACCGTTCAAACGAGAGCAATTCCCGCGATTGGTATATTACATTTATGCTGAACGATATGTCGATGGACAGGGATCAGGCATTAAGGGATATCGAAAGATTCTTCAATGAAAAGTACAGGAACAACAAGTACTGGGGCATCGAGATATACGATCCGCAGAATGAGCTTGGAATTGTAAATAAGGTACTTAACATCGTAACACTGGTAATATCCATAATAGCAGCTATCTCGCTTCTTGTAGGCGGTATCGGCGTAATGAACATCATGCTTGTCAGCATTACCGAGAGAACGCGGGAGATAGGCGTAAGAAAGGCTCTCGGAGCTAAAAAGCGCCATATCAAGACGCAGTTTATCGTAGAAGCGATTATACTCTGTCTCATAGGCGGCATAATAGGTGTGCTTCTTGGAATATTCAACGGTTACCTCATAGGCTATATCGCAAGATATGCTTTGGGACAGATGCCCGAATATCAGGATTTCGTTGCACTTTCCATACAGCCCTCGCTCAATGCGATACTGCTCTCCCTTGGTTTTTCAATGCTTATCGGAGTTTTCTTCGGAAGCTACCCCGCAGGAAAAGCAGCAAAGCTGGACCCTATCGAGGCACTCAGATACGAATAATATCGGAAGATCAGAAAAGCCGATGTCTTTTTCAGACATCGGCTTTTATCATTTCTTAATGCGGACAAAGCAGAACTGCTCGTCCTCATGGTGGATATAACCTCCGTTTTTCTGCATGGCTTTAAGGGAAGCGGGGTTATTCTTATGTACTCTTAGGTATATCTCGTCCTCGGAGATCACATTTCGGGCAATATCCGCAATAAGTCCGAGACCGCGTGTGCCGAAGCACTTTCCGCGGTATGGGGGAGCTATATAATAGCCGATATGACCTGCGCCGTTTTGCACAGGACTGCAATTGATGACAAGTGCGTTCATAAGGATGCCTCCCTGCATATAAAATATAAATCAGATTATATCACATATAATAATAAAAGTCAAGAAAAAAGCTCACTCCCGAAAAGTCAGAAGTGAGCTTGTCTCAGTTACAGGAAGTTACAGACATAGGGTCAATGAATTTTCCGTCGTGAATGACTTCGATATGAAGATGCGGAGCGAGACTGCTTTCGATATCCGCAGTTTCACCCACGCAGCCGATAATCTCGCCGCGGCTTACTTTATCGTCCTGCTTTACAGCGAGATCAGCTCCGAGACCGCGGTATTTTGAGATATATCCGTTATTATGGTCAACAACTACCGAAACTCCCCAGAGCGGATCGTTGGTCACTGATCTTATTTCGCCGTCCGCTATTGCATAGACATCTGCTCCGACCTCTGCGGCTATGTCAGTACCGTTATGAGTCTGCCATGTTCCCGTAGTAGCGTTTTTTACAAGCTCTCCGTTGCTGAATTCGCTGAGGATATTGCCGATATCCGCAAGAGGAGCAGCAGCTCCCGAAAGATCGGCTGCCGCTGGCTGAGCCTGTTCATTGAAGCTGTTATCACTGAAAGGAGCATCAACAGTTATCTCGGCGGCAGGAATGGTCTGCTGCGGGATCTCGGTTATTTTCGGAGCAGTCGCAGCAGTTGTCACGGGGGATGCATGAGCAGCGGTAGTCTTGGGTATGTTGGTAACTCGTTTGTCAACGGCAGCCTCATGCACGATGCTGTTTTTTTCGGCAGAGGGCTTTACCTGCGTTATCCTGTCACCCTGCTTGTGAGCGAAAAGGCAGGCAGCGCCAATCATTACGGCACTTATTCCGAGAGCGGCGTAGAAGCCTTTAGAGCCTTTTCCGTAGTATTTGTCGGTCAGTTCGTTTTTCTTCACACTAACACCTCCGACAGTATTATTGACATATCATCGAAAAATATGCATACGTCTTGCTATAAAGCAAAAAGATGGTGTGATATCACACCATCTTTTATCAGTTATCATCGGGCTCCTGTGAAGCTTCGGGTGTTAAGCCGCTGGTATCCACGGAGGAAGCAGGAGGCAGAGAAGCATCGGGAGCTGTCCACGGCTCAGTGTTCTGAGCAGCAGGCTCTGTTGGCTGAGACCATGGCTGCTGATATGCAGCAGTGGTCTCGGGCTCAGTGTATGGCTCAAAAACTGTAGCTGCGGTAGTTGCTGTGACAGTCGTCGTGGTCGCTGTAGTTGTTGTAGTCGTGGTTTCGGTTGTAGTGAGAACGGGACGTATCTCATCGGGAAGATCATGCTTTGTGGGAGCTGTGCCGTTAAGGCCATAGCATTCCTGATAAGCGAGGATAAGGTCCCTTATCATATATTTCGAGTATTCACCGTGCTCGACAACTCCTGCAAAAGCGATCTCGGGATCGTCCGCGGGAGCAAAGCCGATAAAGAACGAGTTCTGGTCGTTAGGGTTTGCACCTACCTGAGGAGTACCTGTTTTTATAGCCACATCGAAGCCGAGGTTTGAAAGGGAATACTTCGCAGGCATACTGCGTGAAGCGTCGATCATACCGCCTATGATATAGTCATAAAGATCGGGAGTATTCAGCTCTATCTGATTGGCAACGACAGGTTCTGTCTTTCTGATGAGCTGGCGTGAACCGTAGGTGTAGTAGCTGTCAACGATATAGGGCTGATATCTTACTCCGCGGTTTCCTATGGTGCTTGCAACAACAGCCATTTGCAGGGGAGTGATACCGCAGTCCTGGTTACCGATACCTGCCTGTATAACATTTCCTATTACCCATTCCTGACCGTGTTCCTCAAAGGTCTCGGGGTTACAGAGATAGCCCTCTGCGTCGCCTGTTTCGATGCCTGTATGAGAAGAAAGTCCGTACAATTTTGAATATTTTGTGATATTGTCGATACCCAGCATACGTGAAAGCTCATAGAAGTAGCTGTTGCAGGATACTTCTATAGCACGGCGCATTGTGATATTTCCGTGATTGCCCGTACATGAGTAGTGACTGCCGTAGAACCAGTAGTCATGGCCGCAGAAAAGGGGAGTGCCGCCTGTGACTATGCCCTCGTTGAGACCTGCTGTAGCAGTTATGGTCTTGAAAGTAGAGCCGGGGCGGTAAAGACCGTAGGTGCAGCGGTTTACAAGGGGAGAATCATCCGCCTGTAAGAAGTATTCATAATTCTCGACGTAATCCTTGAGGTTATAGGTGGGAGCAGTAGCCATACCCTTTACAGCGCCGGTCTTGGCGTCAAGGACGCATACAGCTCCGCATTTTCCCTTCAGCAGACTTGGCATGGGGTTTATTGCAGGGAAGGTATAGTTCAGGAAGTTGTCGAGAACCTCCTGCAATTTCAGCTGATAAGCGCCGTCAACGGTGAGTTTTACGGTCTCGCCCGAGGTAGCATCAGCGATAGTCTTTACGTCTCGTACAACTCCGTCCTTTACAGCTATCTGTTCTTCGCCGTTAAGACCGCGGAGAGGAGTTTCCATAGCGTACTCGATACCGCTCTTGCCGAGGGTATCGTTATAGCTGTAGCCCTTTGATTTGAGCTCGTCGTATTCTTCGGCGTAGATAGGGCCTACAGTGCCTATCTCGTGGGGGAGGATATCTCCGCGGACTATTTTTCTTTCGCAAGCGTCCACAGCTTCGATGCCGCGGTAGAAATTGCCGAGCTCCTTGAGTTCAACGACTGTTTTTTCGTCTACATTTTTTGCAAGGAGGAGATCGTTGGTATAGGAGAAGTCCTTGTCTATCATCTGATAGCGCATACCTGCGATGATACGCTTTTCCTCGGGGGTATAGTCCTCGGCTATCTCATAATCGGAAATGAGCTTGTCGATGCAGTTTTCCGCAGTAGCGTAAACATTGAGGTTAAGGTCGGAGATAAGCTCGGAAACGTCAGTTTTTTTGAAATAGTACGGCTGCTCGAAGGATACTGGAATACTTTCCTCGAATTTATAGCCGTGTTCGTCGAGGGCTCTGTATATACCGAGAAGTATCCTGTTTCCCTCCTGAAGATCGGTAGGGAAGAAAGCCATTTGGAGCACAAGGTCTGTACGGGAGTCATTGGTGATGAGCACATTTCCCGCATAGTCCATTATCTCTCCGCGAGTAGCCTTGACGCCCTTGGTGTAGGTGAGGGTGCCGGGCTCATAGAGCTGAGGCGTAGCTATCTCCTTGTCGCCCACCACCTGAATTTTCATAAGGCGGAAGGAGCTGAGGAGAGCCAGCATCACTACCAGCAGTATAATAATGATAGATTTGAGATTTTCCGCAAATCCTTTCAAGGGTCTGCCTCCTTTATGATTATGACCGCACCTGTGGTGCGGTCTGAAAGATTATCTTCTGTTTTCCGACTGAATGTTCGTATTCAGAGCTTCCTCGATCGTCAGGTGTTCCTTTGGCATGAGCAAGCGGTTTACAAGCTTCAGCACGATATATATAAAGACCGCTGATATTACAGTGTATATCCAGACTCTCAGGGAAACTCTCACAAATATGCGGCTTACATTTTCATAGCCCCACATCTGATAGTAGAATTTATAGTCCAGTCTGCACTGTATGTAGGAAACAACGGCAGTTATCATCATGAAGTTGATGAAGCGGTCTCTGAGGTAAAGCTCAAATACAAGATTTGCGGCAATGCAGAAAAAAGCAAGTATCACCGCATTGTAGCCGAAGAGCTTACCGCAGCTTATATCCGTAAGGAAGCCGCAGACAGCTCCCGTTACCGCCGCACCGTAGATATTGTTGTTTATGGCAATGCCTATGGCAAGCGGAACAAGGAGTATGGGCTTGTAAAGAGTACCAGAGGTCATGATGATGAAGCTGAGAAAGATGAGCAGATAGTACACCAGCCAGCGGAGAGCAGTCTTTACGCGGAGTATCTGCTGCTCACGGGTAGATCTAATCCTCATCTTCGTCTTCCTCCTTCTTGCCGCTGAAATCGGTTATAACGATAACAGAGGTAAGACGGGCAACGTCCACGCATGGCTGTATCTCAGCGCATACCGAAAGGCCGTTTGAATCGAAGCCTGTTTCTATGATAGTGCCGATAGGGTAGTCCTTGGGGAAAATACCGCTTGAGCCCGCAGTTATCATAAGATCGCCGCGTTTGAGCTTGTTCTTTTTCGGCACGTGAATGAGCTTGGTATGACCGCTTTCCGATGAGAGGACATTTCCCTCGATTATGCCCTGATCCGCATTTGAAGCGGAAGCAACGGCAGCTACGGAAAGATCGGGTGAGAGAATGGTCCTAACGGTGGAAACGTGCTCCGAGACCTCAACTGTGATACCCACAAGACCCTCGGCAGTCACAACGGGACAATAGGTGAGGATACCGTCATCAGAGCCCTTGTCGATAGTGAATGACTTGAAGGGATCGTTGGTAACATACCCCAGTACCTTGCAGGGCTGAGAGAGCAGATAGTCCTCATGATCCTGCTTTATCGTAACGAACTTGCGGAGCTCCTCCACCTCAGCCTTTACAGCATCATAATCGGTGAGCTGAGCATTTAGCTCGCCGATCTGTTTTCTCAGCTGTTCATTTTCCTCGAAATACCTGTCCGCATTTTTCAGCTTGTCAACGGTATGCTCCATTTTCATGCTTATGCCGTTGGAAGCGGCGCGGAAGGGCTTGGTGAGGGTATTGATAAAGGACGCTCCCGAAACGGAATAGCCGCCCTTTGTAACGGCATAGACCATTATTCCCACGAGAAATGCGAGAAAAGCAAGCAGAATCTTGAATCTGGTGCTTTTTATGAAATCACGCATGGAGCTCCCCCTTAATAGTACTTGACGTTTTCAGTGAGAGCGTCCTGATAATCGTTGATGTTTTCGAGTATTTTTCCTGTACCCTCTGCAACGCAGTCAAGGGGATACTCTGCGATATAAACGGGCATACCCGTTTCGCGGTTTATGAGCTTGTCCAGACCTCTCAGCAGAGCGCCGCCGCCTGCAAGAGTTATGCCGTGATCTATGATATCGGCGGAAAGCTCTGGTGGAGTTTCCTCAAGAGTTGACTTTATGGCGTCTATGACTCTTGAAAGGGGCTCAACGAGAGCGTCGCGTATCTCAGCTGATGTTACGGTGACGTTCTCGGGCAGTCCGTTGAGGAGATTTCTTCCTTTTATTTCCTGTGATTCTTCCTTTTCGCTTGGAAAAGCCGAGCCGATATCGAGCTTGATATTCTCTGCGGTCCTCTCGCCGATAAGGAGATTGTATTTCTTCTTGATATAGTTTATGATAGCGGCGTCGAATTCATCGCCCGCACATCTTACCGAGCGTGAAGCAACTATGCCGCCCATTGATATAACGGCAACTTCGCTGGTACCGCCGCCGATATCGACTATCATGCTGCCTGCCGCCTCATTTGTGGGGAGACCTGCACCGATAGCCGCAGCCATAGGCTCTTCGATGATAAGGACGTTATTTGCGCCTGCCTTTTTGCAGGATTCGCGCACCGCACGTCTTTCAACGGCTGTAACACCCGACGGGATGCATATGATAACATTTGCCTTTGTGAAAAAGGTACCCTTCAGAGCTTTTTTTATAAATTCCTGAAGCATAGTTGTGGCAATGTCGAAGTCGGCTATAACGCCGTCCTTGAGAGGTCTTACGGCAACTATGGAACCCGGGGTCCTTCCGATGACGTCCTTTGCCTCCTTACCGACATAGCGGCATTTATCCGTTCTGGTATTTACGGCAACTACCGAGGGCTCTCTTATTATTATACCCTTTCCTCTCATATATACGAGGGTATTAGCAGTGCCGAGGTCAATGCCAATATCTTTTGTAAACATTCTGCAGCTCCTTAAATGCAATGATTCTGTATATACACATATTATATTATATCACCAACGGGAAATATGTACAAGAATTTTTTACAAGAATTTCCCGATACCTGCGATTTTAGTATAATACGGAAACATAAGCGCAGGGCGGTGATGAAAAACTGTCGAAAAGGACGATAATAAGCGATTATTAATCGGGAACTACCTTGGGCGCAGTTTTGATATATGCATATATTGCAATGATTATGCATATGATCTGTGCAACGTTTATATTGAAAGTAAAGCCGAATGTGATGCTGAAGAGCTCCATAGAGAAGGTGCTGGGAGAAAGGCTTATACCTCTTGAATAGCCCAGCCATGCGAAAGAGCCTGATGAAACGTTTCCGATAACTCCTCCGAGAATGCAGGCGCATACAAAAAGAAGCAGAAAATAGAGTGTCTTTTTCATAATGATATCTCCAATCCTTTGTTTTATATGATTTATTTAATTCCCGATGAACCGAAGCCGCCGCTCCCGCGCTCTGTTTCCGAGAGCTCGTCGCTGACCTCTATATCGGGTATTAATATACGTGTTGGTATCATCTGAGCCACGCGCATACCGTGTTCAACGGTAAATGGCTCTTTTCCGTGGTTTATAAGGGGGACGAACCATGCTCCGCGGTAGTCGCTGTCAACTACGCCCACGCAGTTTGCAAGGGAAACACCGTACTTTGAGGACAGTCCCGAGCGTGGGTATATGAGCAGAGCGATATCGTCGGAATCAGGCTCTGCCGTGATACCTATGGGTATCATTTTTATTTCTCCCGGGGCGAGTACAACGGGAGCTTCAAGGCAGGCGCAAAGGTCAAGACCTGCGCTGCCCGCAGTAGCCCTTGAGGGTATAACAGCCCGTGGATCGAGCTTTTTAAAGGTGAGTTTCATGTTGTGATACCTCTGTAGTAAAGTCCGCGGGTAATATTTCCCTGCGGCTTGCGTCCGCTGAGAGCGGCACGGGTGCTGTCGGCGTCCTCATCAGAAAGATATATAACGCCGTAGCTTATACCATGTATTTCGTCAAGTCTGTCAAGCATACAAAGCCTGTCGGCGTTAAGTATCTCCGTGCAGTCCTTCGAGCATACGACGGGGAGCTCCCTGCCTGTGCGGTCAATGAGCCTTTTGGTGCATTTTCCGCAGCCGACTTCGTTCTTTATGGGGCAGTTCCTTGTGAGCATAAGTGGAAGTCTGCCGTATATCACAGCTCCTATGGGAAGCTCGGTGCGTATGGCTGATATCTGCGGAAGAGCTGCCTCCACAGAGAAAACGCAGTCCTCAAGGCCGAGACCGCGGAGATATTCCGCGCTGTAGGAGTTGAAAACATTGAGAGTAAAGCTTCCGTGAAGCCTTAATCCCGCCTTTTTGCCAATGGCGATACAGTCGGGAGTGTGGCAGTACAGCCTGTCAAGCCCCTTTGCCTTTAGTTCTGTGAGCTTTTGGGTAATGAGCTCCTCATTGACTATGAAGCGGGGCGGCGAAATGATGATCTTCTGTATATCCACGCTGCCGAGTATATCATCATCGAGCAGCTCCATGGGGACTATTATATGCTCCGACAGCTCCGCGGCAGCTTTTATCTGCCCGGCAGTGCGGCAGAATGTACGCAGAGGAAGCTTTTCGGCAGTCTCTCCCCGGCTTATCTGCGGAATACGCGGAAAATAGTCCGAGATGGTATATACAGGTGTATTTTCGGCAGTTATGGCAGCTGTCAGCTTTTCTGTGACCGCACGGCGCAGCTCATTGAGCTTTCCTGCGGGGACTATAAGCCCTTCATCGAGATCTGATGTGAGCTTTCCGAAGCTGAATACAGTATCTCCCAGCTTTGAGAGCTGCTTTATCAGTGCAGCCTCGTCTGTGGGGCGGTTCAGAGCCTTTTCAGGAGCTTCGCCCTCGGCGGAAGCCGATACATTGCCGCATACCGCGGTTATGACCACAGGCTGTCCTGCTTTTATGACCGCATGGAAATCAGCAGTGAAGGCTTTGCGCTCAAAGCGGTAAAGCTCGTGTATCTTCGGTATGAGCTCATGGGCGGATATAACGTCGTCCTTTTCACGGACTCCGAACATATCCTGCCTTTTACCCGTAAAATAGCCGTCAGTGAAGCCGCTTCGGGAGAAAACTCCGCGGAGGAGCTTCATATCAGGGGCATGGCCTTCAAGGGCGTTCTTCAGCTCGTGTACGGCGGAAGCAACATATTCGGGGCGCTTCATGCGTCCCTCTATCTTGAAGGAGTCAACTCCCATATCGGCAAGCTCACGGGCATTGGGGAGCAGCGACAGGTCTTTCAGTGAAAGAGCGGCTTTGTCCTTATTGCCAACAGCAGAAAAGGGAAGCCGGCAGGCTTGTCCGCAGCAGCCGCGGTTGGCGGAGCGCGAGCCTATCATTGCCGACATATAACACTGTCCCGAGACGGACATACACAGTGCACCGTGTACGAATATCTCAGTCTCTATGCCGACCTTGCATATGCGGGAAATAGTATCCCTGTCCAGCTCTCTTGCGGGGACTACTCTTGAATATCCCAGCTCTTTCAGAAGCGAAGCTCCTGCGGCTGTATGCACCGACATCTGCGTAGAACCGTGGAGCACGGCGTCGGGAACGCATCGGCGTATCAGCTCGGCACAGCCCCAGTCCTGAACTATGAAAGCGTCAATGCCATTTTTGGCGGCAGCCTTTATGTACTCGCAGAAATCGGCAGCTTCATCGTCGGATATCACCGTATTTACGGCAAGGTCGAGCTTTGCACCGTATCTGTGGCAGAGAGCAGCGGCTTCCTTTATTTCCTCAATAGAGAAATTAGCGGCACTGCTTCGCGCGGAAAAGCGCTTTCCGCCTATGTATACAGCCTGAGCGCCCGATCTCAGAGCCGCACGGAGAGTTTCCATGCTGCCTGCGGGAGCGAGTATCTCGGTTTTGCTCATCAAATGCTGTCGCTGAGCTGCTTGAGCTTGACCATATTTTCAAGCTGTGTTATCTTGGACTTGAGCACCTCGATCTCCTTCTGGGCAGCATCGCGCTCTATACGTGTCCTGCCTGCCTCGTCCACGTACTCCTTTGTCTGATCGCGGATATTGTCAAGGCGCTGATTTGCCTTGTTGAGGTCGTCAAGGAGAGCCATTGCAACCATTATGGAAGCTGCATAAGGCGAAGAACCGCTTGCTGCGGTGATCTCGTTGATCTTTGTTTCAAGGGCTCTTGCGAGAGCATAAACGTAGTTAGGAGCTTCGGCAGTTTTTATCTTGTACTCCTTACCGCATATTATGACCTTTACTTCATTAAGCATTTATATCGTCCTTTCCGTGGCGTATTATTAACCACTCTACATTATACACTATTTTTCGCAAAAAGGGAAGTGTTTTTTGAAAAAAATTTATTTTAGTGGTTAGTTTCCGATGATTAGCTGCGCCGTCCCCTACATGGCTCAGTAATATCTCTTCAAGCCAATGACCTTGCCGAGGACTTCCACCTCATTGACGATTATGGGCTCCATAGTGGTATTCTCGGGCTGGAGACGATAATGGCCTTTTTCCTTGAAGAAGCGCTTTACCGTAGCCTCCTCACGGTCTATAAAGGCAACTACGATATCGCCGTTTTCGGCGTAGTTCATGCGCTTTACTATTACTATATCACCGTCGAGTATGCCTGCGTCTATCATGCTTTCGCCGCGTACTTTCAGCGCAAAGAGCTCCTGCGGATCTACTCCGGGAGCTTCAAAGCCTATATAACCCGTGATGTCCTCAACGGCTGTGATAGGCTGTCCTGCGGTGACCGTACCCATAACGGGAACCGATGTGGTGCCGCTGTTGGGCAGGCGGAGAGTGCGGTTGAGATTGCCTGTTTTCTCGATAAGGCCCTCACGGACGAGGGTCTCTATGTATCGGTGAGCTGTGGACGTGGACTTGAAGCCCATTGCGTCCATAATCTCCCTTACCGACGGGGACATACCGTCGCTCAGACGTGACTTTATATAGTTGAAAACAGCTATTTCCTTATCCTTAAGCATATCATTTCTCCTCCGAAAGCTTTTTCAGTATCATTTTCGCTATTTTGTATGCGTCGCCGCAGCCGAGAGTTATAACGAGGTCGCCCTCCTGTGCGTGTTCACAGATGTAGTCGCAAATCTGCTCAAAATTGGCGTATTTGCGCTCGTCAGTCCATTCTGCGGACTCGTCCTGCGGGAACCAGATACAATCGGGTATCTTTTCCGCAAGGTGGCGTGTGAAGATTCCGTAGGTGTTCTTCTCGCGGCTTCCCATAATATCAGTGAGAACCGCGTGGTCTGGTATCTGTAATACTCTTGCGAAGTCGTCAAGGAGCAGCTTTGTACGTGAGAAGGTGAAGGGCTGGAAAACTGCCCATACCTTATTGAAGTCCATCTCCATAGCGGCATTGAGGGTAGCTTCGAGCTCTGTGGGGTGGTGAGCGTAGTCGTCCACAACGGTTATGCCCTTTTCAAAGCCCAGCTTTTCAAATCGGCGCTTGGCACCGCGGAAGTCCTCAAGGCCTTTCTGTATGAACTCAAAGTCAACACCAACATAGCGTGAAGCGGCAACAGCAGCAAGGGAATTGAGCACATTGTGTATGCCCGCAACGTGGAGTGTTATTGTCCCGAGCTTTTCGCCCTTGTACATTGCGTCGTAGGTGGTGAGAAGTCCGTTTTCATGCTTTACGTTCTCGGGATAGTAGTCGCAGGAGCTGTCCTTGCCGAAGGTGATGATCTCCTTGCCGCTGATGCCCTCGAGGGACTTCATTGAATTGGCGTCAGAGCCGTTCACGATAATGCATTTTGAGGTATTCTCATTGAATTTATGGAATGACCTGATAATATTTTCCAGTGTTCCGAAGTAATCAAGGTGATCGGCGTCGATATTGAGGATAACGGATATATCGGGGAAGAATTTGAGGAAATGGTCCTCGAATTCGCAGGATTCGCACACCATTATATCGCTTTTGCCCGCAACGCCGCTTCCGCCTATGCATGGGAGTTTTCCACCGATATATGCGGAGAGGTCAACCCCTGCGGTGAAGAGGATCTGCGTTATCATTGAGGTAGTTGAGGTCTTGCCGTGAGTTCCCGAAACACAGATTGCGTTGTCGTACCAACTTGTGACGATACCGAGAAGGTCTGCACGTTCAAGTACGGGTACTCCGCTTGCTCTTGCAGCCATGAGCTCGGGATTGTCTGCCATGATGGCGGCAGTGTGTACAATAAGGTCTGCGCCCTCGATATTTTCTGCTCTCTGACCGATGAAAACCGGGATACCCATTTTTCTTACTGCATCGAGTGTCTCTGTCTCGTTGTTGTCAGAGCCTGTGAGGTAATAGCCCTGTGAATGGAGTATCTGCGCCAGCGGATACATTCCCGAACCGCCTATACCGATGAAATGAATGTGCTTTTTGCCTTTTAAGATATTGATATCCAAAACGATCACCTTTCCTGAATAAAAGAATTAAAAGGGGGTATGCTCTCCGAGCATGAAAGTGTGCGGAACGGTTTTCACCGTTCTGTCACAGAATTATTATAAAATTTTATCCCTCATTTCGTCTAAAGCGCTTGCAATTTTACAAAATGTGAGGTATAATAGTTTATAGGTTTACTTTCTGCCGAAATTAATGGTTATAAATATAAATTAATTCGGTGCGTGTACCGTGAGTCACAAAGACTGACAAGGAGGAAAACAATGGAAATCACAGATGTAAAGATCAGAAAGATCATGTCTGACGGCAGGCTCAGAGCAGTCGTTTCGGTAACTATCGACGAACTGTTTGCCGTACATGACATCAAGGTGGTGCAGGGCGACGAGAGGCTTTTCGTAGCAATGCCGAGCAGAAAGGACGAGAACGGAGTATTCCGTGACATCGTTCATCCTATATCAGCTTCCGCAAGAAAGCTTTTCGAGGAGACCATACTTGACGCATATGAAAGACAGCTTGCTGTGCTCGAGACAGAACAGCCCGAGGGAAGCGAAGAAGCTGTCTGATATAAGTCAGACACCAAGACCTGCGATATGCAGGTCTTTTTGTTATATACCCAGCATACGTGCTGCCTTGAGGACAGCAATCTGCGTCTTTCCGTCACGGATAGTTCCGTCCATTACCTGCTTTACAGCCTCCGAGAGAGGTATCCTCTCAACGTCGAGGAACTCGTCCGGATCAAGGCTCTGACTGCTGAAGGTGAGTCCTTTGGCAAGGTACATATATGTTATCTCGGTGTTGTATGCGGGTGTGGGGAGCATTTCTCCCAGGTAGATATATTCCTTGCAGGTATAGCCTGTTTCCTCGAGGAGCTCGCGCCTTCCGCATTCGCCGTGATCCTCGCCCTTTTCGAGCTTGCCTGCAGGGACTTCCCGTGTAACGGTCTGAAATGGGTAGCGGAACTGCTTCACGAGAAATATCTCGTTATTCTCGGTTATGGGTATCACGCATACACCGCCGTTATGGTGGAGTACGTCACGTACAGCAGTCTTGCTGTTTTCGAGCTCTGCCTTATCGTGAGTGATGGTGAAGATGGGACCTTCGTAGATAAGGTCGCTGGATATGGTTTTTTCCTGTAAATGCATGATCATTTCTCCTTTTTATTGAAAAGACTGTCACAGTGCTCCTGTGCGGCCTTTATTTTCTGACATGAAGTATAGCCGTAGAAGTGCCTGAATGGATAAGGCTCATTTTTGCCGCCCTTTTTGCGGAAAATGAGCAGGTAAAGTATGAGTACTGCCGCTGCGCAGGCGCTTATTATGATACCCTCACTGAGGTAGGGGGTCCTGTAACGGAAAACGATATTATTCTTTCCCTTATCGGCTCTTACAGCCATAAATCCCTCGTTCACCCGTTCTATATCGGCTTTTCTGCCGTTTACCTCGGCGCTCCAGCCGCTGCTGCAGGGAACGCTGAAAAATACGAGCTGAGGACTTTCAAGTTCGATCACTGAGCGGAATCCCTTTGAGTCGTATGAAAAGCTCTCGGCGCAGCACTGCTGCTTCTGGCGGCAGAAAAACTCGTAGGTCTTACGGTTTATGGCAGGGTAGTACTCAGGGTCGAACTCCGTAAGAATATCCCTGTATTTTTCAGCCTGTTCATCTGTGAGGACAAGTGACCTTATCATTATGACCTCGCGCTGGACGGGGCTTTTCTTTCTTGCTTCCGCCTGAGTGATATATGAATCGTAAGCCCAGCCCATGGGAATGAAGAACTTGTTTTCATATACCTCGAAATTTGCTGTATCACCCACGTATTCAAAGCCTGTAAGCTCATCGGGTATGATAACGCTGCTGATGTCCTCTTCCTCGGGATCGTTATTCGTATGTCTTGTCTGTTCGGAGGATACTCCCGAAACAAGGCTGCTGTAGCTGTTTCCCTCTGACTTCTCCTTGTAGAAGTATTTGACGGAGAGGAGGCTCCTCAGTCCGTAGTGATGCAGTGAAGGCCTTGAAGCAACGTCACGCCTTATGCCGATAAAGCTGTAGAAGTCCATTATGGACGGTGAGACAACGCTGTGAAACGCTCTTATGGAGGGAAGTCCCCATATCATAGAGGCGTTCTCGGTGTTGAAGCCCGTATCTGTGCGGAAGAAATTGCTGCTGTCGGTCTTTTCGCAGACCTCGTCCTCATAGTCTATGAAGGTGTCAATGTAGTGCTCTGCGGAGCTTACGCTGCTTGCGGAGTAAAGTGTTGTGGTGAACATACATATTATGGACGCCGCTGATGTGACAAATACCATGAAAGCTGTGCTCAGCGTACCCTTTTTCTTTCTTCGCAGTATATGATATGCACAGACGAGGAGCACTGCCGCCGCTGCGACAGTTGCCCAGAAATACGGGATATCATCGGGCATGGAGAAAAGCTTCGGTTTTTCGCCGTTTTCGGGCTTTCTCGGAAGTATGCCGATAACTGCATATACCGCCAGCACTGCGGCGCTGGCTTTAAGTCCGATGAAGCTGTCGGAGCCTTCGTCGTCAAGGGTATGTGCGGTCATCATAGCCATTATCAGTATTGGCATATAGAACCAGCGTGCATAATAGTAGGAGTTGAGCGCCTGAAAAAGCGAGTTGAGCACGGGAACGAATGCGAATAATATGCATACCGCCGTGAGCCTTGAAGCCCAGTGCTTTTTCCTCATATGCATGAAGGATATGACGCCTGTCATGGAGAACAGCGGCAGGTATCCGCCTATGGAAGCCCATGTTTCATAGTTCTGACTGAAAAGTATGGGGTATCCCGGGGGATCGCAGGGCATGAAGAAGCTCTGTATTATATGCGGTACGAGGGTTCTGTCTGCGTAGGATATCATTTCCGTACCGTAAAGGTGCTCGTTCAGCCGGGAATTCCCTATAAGCGCCATAGCCGACGGGAGAAGAATGAACGCTGACATAAGGGTTCCGAGGACTGCTTCGGCAAGAAGCCGCAGGAAGCCGCGCCATGATATGCGGAAATCAGGATTTTTCATGCGGCAAAGGAAGTAAATAACGAGGAATACCGCCTGACCTGCAAAGAAATAGTAGTTTATACACGCCATAAGCGCAGTTGTCAGTGCAAAAACGCCTCGGCGTCGGTTGTTCACGCATTCCTCCAGCGCTATGAGCATCAGGGGGAAAAATGCGGTAACGTCCTGAAAATGATTGAAAAATACGTTGTATATCTGAAATCCCGAGAAGGAATAGAGCAGAGCTCCCGTGAGAGCGGCATTTTTCCCGCGGACAAACCTGCGTATAAAAGCATAGGCGGTCAAGGAAGCCGTGCCGTGCTTTAAAGCGAGCACAACAGGCATTGCATAGAGCATAAGACTTCGGGGAAGAAGGGCTGTCAGCCAGAAAAAGGGACTTCCGAACAGGTAGAAGGAGTATGAGGTCATGAAGTCCGAGCCGAGATCCGTGAGCCAGTTCCAGCCGAACTGACCGCTCCGCACCGCCGAGTTCGCAAGGCAGTAAAAGGGTATCTGCTGGGCGTTGTAGTCGCCGTAGTATATGAAATACCCATGCTCCGTCAGCATCATGGGAAGCAGCGAGAACAGCATAGTTCCGAAGCCTATGAGGAATGCTGTCAGGTATTTTTCTTTTGTACAGCCGTGCGTCATAAAGCTCCTTTTCACAATAGTGTCTCCTTTAAAAACAGATATACATATGAATTATACCACAAACGGCTCGGAAATGCAACAAAAAACGAATATATTTTCGATTTTTCATATTTTGTCCGCTTATGCAGTGCGGCGGTTGCTTTTTTTTTAATAGTGTGGTATAATAAAAAGAATGTTTATGACAAAGGAATGAATTACGGAAATGGAAGTTTACCTTGACAATGCGGCTACCACAAAGCCCTGCGCGGAAGCTGTCGCGGCGGCTGTGGTCGCAATGGCCGAAAAATACGGCAATCCCTCGTCGCTCCACCGTGCGGGACTTAATGCCCAGCTGCTCGTTGACGACGCAAGAAAAGCCATAGCTTCGGCAATAGGCGCTGACAGCGATAATATATACTTTACATCGGGCGCTACCGAGAGCAATAATCTTGCACTCCGCGGAGCTTCGGCTGCTTACGGAAGAAAGAGAAAAAAGATAGTCATTTCTGCGGTTGAGCACGCTTCCGTTGAGGAGACTGCCGCAGACCTCGGAGCAAAGGGCTTTGAGATCGTGAGAGTTTCTCCCCGTGAGGACGGGCGGTACTATGCGGCTGACTTTGTCAGTGCCTGCGATGATGATACCTGCCTTATCAGCATGATGTACGTAAATAACGAAACAGGCTATATTCTCCCCGTAAAGGAGACATTTTCCGCGGTAAAGCGCAAATATCCCGATATCATCACCCATACGGACTGCGTACAGGCTTTCATGAAGCTGCCTGTCAGGGCAAATGCGCTCTGCGCCGATCTTATATCCCTCAGCGGTCACAAGATACACGGCGGCAAGGGCGTGGGAGCTTTATACATTAAAAAAGGAGTCCGCGTACTTCCCGTTATAACGGGCGGCAAGCAGGAAAAGGGCATACGCTCGGGTACTGAGAGCGTTCCCATGATAGCGGCTTTCGGAGCGGCTGTGAAGAAGCTTTCTCCCACGATAACGGAGCGCTATGAAAAGGTAAGCGGACTAAAAGCTTATCTGCTGGACAAGCTCAGCGGTATAGAGGGAGTAACTGTGAACTCTCCCGAGGACGGCTCGCCTTATGTGGTGAATATTTCGGCAGTTGGCAAGCGCTCGGAGATAATGCTGCACTTTCTCGAAAGCAGGGAGATATATGTTTCCAGCGGTTCTGCCTGTTCAAAGGGACAGCAGAGCGGAGTCCTCGGACAGTTCGGAATAAAGGACAAACGTGCGGACAGCGCTCTGAGGGTAAGCATGACCGCCGAGACCACCGAGGAGGAGCTTGATATCTTCTGCAAGGCTCTCCGCGAGGGCATGGAAAAGGTGAGAGGATAATACACATTAAGGGTAAATAACTTTTTTTGGTGGTCGGAAGTGGCTGGGCGTTTGCGTAATTGCCTCGAACTACAAACACAAATTCTGTCAAGACCGCTGTTTACGGCGCTTGTTACAGTCTTGACTGAATTTGCGTTTGTGGTATAATAAGCAATTGCGAACGACAGGCATTCAATAAACCACAATAATCTTCACATAACCCATATTAATATAGTATAGGAGAAACGGAATGAAAGAACTGATACTTGTAAAATACGGAGAAATGGCACTGAAGGGTCTCAACAAAAAGACCTTTGAGGATATGCTCATAAAGAACATAAAGCGAAGACTGAAGCCCCTCGGTCACTTTCAGCTGACCAGCGCTCAGTCCACAACATATATAACTCCTCTGGACGAGGATATCGACCTCAACGAGGCAGCTGACCGCGTAGGCAAGATATTCGGCATAGCGGCTTACTGCCGCGCCTGCGTATGCGAGAAGGACTTCGATGACATATGCAGCAAGAGCTACGAGTACCTTGAGGATGTACTCAGCTGTGCAAAGACCTTCAAGGTCAACGCAAAGCGCTCGGACAAGGCTTTTCCCATGAAATCCCCCGAGATATGCATGGAGCTTGGCGGAAAGCTTCTTGAAAAGTTCCCGCACCTTACAGTAGACGTAAAAAACCCCGAGGTCACGGTAACTGTTGAGATACGCGACGAGAACGCCTTTGTCCACGCCGAGAATATCAAGGGCGCGGGAGGACTTCCCGTGGGAAGCAGCGGCAAGGCAATGCTTCTGCTGTCAGGCGGTATAGACAGCCCTGTAGCAGGCTATATGATGGCAAAGCGCGGAATACACATCACGGCTATCCACTATGTGAGCCCGCCCTATACCTCAGACCGTGCACAGCTCAAGGTCGAGCAGCTCTGTCAGAAGCTTACGGACTACTGCGGCGGCATCGCCTTCTACTGTGTGCCCTTTACCGAGCTTCAGGAAGCCATAAAGGACCACTGCCCCGAGGAGTTTTTTACTATTATAATGAGAAGGCTCATGATGGAGATAGCACAGCGCATCGCCGAAAAGGACAACTGCCTTGCACTTATCACAGGCGAGAGCGTGGGACAGGTGGCAAGTCAGACAATGGCAGCAATGGTCTGCACCGATGCTGTATGCCGTATACCCGTATTCCGTCCCTGCGTAGGCATGGACAAGACCGAGATAATCGAGATCGCGCGTAAAATAGATACATTTGACACTTCCGTGCTCCCTTATGAGGACTGCTGCACTGTGTTCACACCACGTCACCCGAAGGTAAGACCTCAGCTGGCGGATATCGAAAAAGCACAGAACAGCTTTGATTTTGAGCCGCTTATACAGAAAGCCGTTGAGGGAACGATAATGAAGACCTTCAATTACGGAGATTAATTTTAAGTTTTTCACAAATTAATCACATCATTTTTGTGAGATATTAACTAAAGCAAGGACGGCGATTTAGTGGTAAGCGTTAAATTTTCTGAATATGATACCGATAAACTTGACAAAACAGTTGAAAATGTTGTAAAATTATTAGAACGAAAAAGTCTGACCATAGCTACAGCGGAGAGCTGTACGGGAGGACTTCTTTCAGAGCTTATAACATCAGTATCGGGCGCGTCTGCGGTATTCGAGCTTGGGATATGTACTTATTCCGAGCGCATCAAGACCGAATTTCTGGGAGTTCCCGCCGAAACTATTCGGGCTTTCGGCGTGGTGAGCGAACAGACGGCATTGAGTATGGTCAGAGGGCTGAAACAGCGCTCAGGGGCAGACGTGTGCGTTTCCGTGACGGGTATTGCAGGTCCATCGGGCGGAACTGCTGATACACCCGTGGGAACGGTCTATATCGGTTTCGATATTTGCGGCAGGGAATTTGTAAAGCTGCCGGAGCTATGTAAGCTCAGCGACATGAGCAGGGCGAATATACGAAAATGCGCCGCTGCTTATGCCTTTGAAATTGTCGAAAAAATGCTGATGGAGGAGATTACAGACTGATGAGCGACAGATTCAATGAAGAAAGCTCAGAGGCTCAGCGCAGAGCTGAAAAAATAAAAGCTATCAGAAGGTCGATACACAGTGAAGCGGAAGTAGCTCCCACGACCTATGATAATAAAACAGAAACAGAACATACAGAGAGTATCTCCGACCGCATAATGAGAGCCAAGGAAAAGAAAATGGCAACGGCGGCGGATATACTTGAAGAGCTTGACGCTGCTATAGCTTACGAAAAGGCAGAGGCTGCCAGAATGGCTGCGGAAGCTGCCGACGCTGCGGAGAAAGCCGCTGAAAGCACCACACCCGATATATCCGATCTGCTTGACGGACTTGAGACACCCGCACATGAGGAACTCAAGGAGATAGCGGAGGAGATCGCAGGCGACTTTACAGAGGTCGCAGATACGGTCACTGATAAGGTGGAGGACTTTACAGAGGTATCCGAAGAGTCAGCTGAGGAGCCGGAAGAGGATATAGACCTTGAAGCAGTCTTTTCCGTAAAGCCTGATGAGGCCGAAGAGCCGACCAGAGTCATCTCTGAAGAGGCTATCGTAAGAGCAGCTGAGGAAAGAGCTCGGAATACAGACAGCGAGGCTGCTGCCGCCGAAAATATACAAGAGGCGGAGCACGAAAGCAAAGTGGCACAGCACAGGGATATAATCCCCGATGCTGCGGGAGCTGCGGCGGAAGAAGCCGTATTTCCCGAAAAAAAGAAGAAAACCAAGAAGAAAAAGAAGAAGAAAAGCTTCAAACAGCGCCTCATCGACCTTTTTCCGCATAAGGGAGACAGCGTCGGCGAGTGCATAAGAAAAGTCGTATTTCTGTGCTCGGTCATAGCTATTTTTGTCTGCGGATACATGGTGGGCGATTACTACTATGATCTGTGGTCAAGCAAGAACAAGACCGAGAAGATCATGGAGATATACGATACGGCTTCCGAAAAGAAGAAAACTCCCGTAAAGAAAACAGACGAGGACAAAAGGAAAAAGTACACCATGCTCGAGGGCGCGCGCAAGCTCCGCGAGTTGAGCAGCGATATCGTCGGAGTAATAAGCATACCCGACACACCTTTGAACAACCCTGTTTTACAGGCTGAGGACAATGAAAAGTACCTCACAAGGAAGTACGACCTCAGCGAAAATGTTGCGGGAGAGATATTCCTCGACTACAGAAATCACTTTGATGAAGTGGACGATGACGGCTATCTGAAGTGTCCGAATTCCGATAATCTTATCATTTACGGACACAATATGTACGACGACCAGATGTTCGGATGCCTTAAATACTATGTCAGAAACGAAGCATATTACGGGCTTCACCCCATTATAAACCTCAGCTCCAATTACGAGAATTACCAGTATAAGATATTTGCGTTTTTCGTAGTTGATGCTTTCGATGATACCGATACCAAATTTGAATGCTGGAACGATATCGACTTTGACAGTGAGGAAGATTTTTACAATTTCGTCAACGAAGCAAAGAGAAGGACGATCCGCACAAACGACGTAGACGTCAAGTACGGCGATCCGCTTCTTACACTTTCCACCTGTAACAGCTATCTTCCTGACGAACGAGCCCGTCTTATCATACTTGCAAGGCAGGTAAGAGAGGGTGAGGACCCCATGAAGGGTACTCAGGACAGCCAGCCCAATCCCAATATAAAGTGGCCTACGCTGTATTACGATGAACATCCTAATGAACATTACTATCCTGAGGCGGAATTTGTTCCTTACGGTCCAAAGGGAGGAAAGTGATAAGCCATGAGCAAAGCTTTTAAGAACATTTCGGCCTGCGCTGCCTGTGCAGCGGCTTTAGGTCTCGGAACAGCAGCTGTACTGCTTAACAAGGAAAAGAGATCTGTCCCCACTCCGAGCAGTGAACAGATCACCACAGCAGTTACCGAGCCGACCACCGAGCTGCCCAAAAAGCTGTCGGACAAGTATAAGTACGTTCCGTCGGAAACAGGCATAAGCGAAAGGACAAAGTCTCTCAGGAGACTGAATAAGGATATAATGGGATATATCAAGATCGACGGTACACAGGTGGACTATCCTTTTGTGCATGACCCCGGTGAGGTACAGGCAAACGATCCGTACTACGGACCTGACGCATATCCTCCGAATATGTTCTATCTTGAAAAGGACCTTTTCAGACAGTACTATGACAGGGGAACGCTCTTTGCCGATTACAGGGATATTTTCGGCAGCAATGATCTTGAACATTCGGAGAACCTCGTTATCTACGGCCACAGCTGGTATGACGGCACGATGATGGGTTCACTGAGAAAATACCGTGCAGGCTTTGATTTCTACAATCAGTATCCGTTCATAAAGCTCAGTTCCAACTACAGGGATTACGATTATGTTATATTCGCTTACCTTGTTACCAGCGGAACCTATGACGCTACCGATTTCCACTACTGGAACATGGAAGAACTGGATAATGAGGAGGACTTCAACTTCTATATCGACTGCTGCAAGCGCACATGGGGTATAGACACGGGAATAGATGTAAAATACGGCGATAAACTGCTGACGCTCTCTACCTGCTATGCGGACTGGGACAATTCAAGGTTCCTTGTTGTCGCAAGAAGGCTGAGAGAGGGCGAGGTCGCAGGAGACCTCAATTCCATACAGCATACCGAAGCCTTTTTACAGGCTCAGAAGGAAAAGGAAGCAGCTGAACAGGCTGCTGCCGAGCAGCCTCAGCAGTAACGCCTTACTATATAATAAAAGGAGATCGTTATGAAGGTACAGACAATGCTTAAAAGAGCAGCAGCTGTCACTTCGGGAGCATTGGTGCTCTCGGCTTCTACAGGCATCACCATTGCGGAGGACGGTACGTCCGCAGAGGAAACTGCTGCGGCAGTTTCCGAAACCGAAACGGCTGATACCACATCCGAAATAACTGAAGCAGTTTCCGAAGCCCTCGCAGAAAACGGGGACGCGGAACAGAATACACCCGCTGACTGGGAAAAAGCTGATGTCAGCGATTACGATTCCAGTCTTACTCTTATAAGCTACGAGCCCGCAACTCCCGAAATGGCAAGGGTAGGCGAGCCCGTTGACCCTTATGCGGGTCTTTCCGAGGAAGAGCGCAAAGCTCTTGAGGAAGCTGTTACAAAGAAGAAAAATGCACTCAGGAAGGCTACGCCCACTCTGTCAAAGAATGCGGCCATCAGCCGTACAAAGACCCCGACAGCTGTAGAGGTCGTTACCTCGGGAGCTACTGTCGGAGATATACCTTCTTCACAGCCAGATCCCAACCTTGATACAAAGCCGGGACAATTCGCCTTTGTTACATACGGCTGGGGACACGGCGTGGGAATGAGCCAGAACGGCGCTAATTTCTATGCAGCTTACGCAGGATGGACATATCAGGATATCCTGTTCCACTATTACCCCGGTACTTACCTTATGAATACAGGCGAGACCGATGAGGAAGAGCTTACTATTGCTCACGAGCCTGCGGGAGATACCCTTAAGGTAGTATCCGAGATAGTAAACCGCGAGGTAGGCGGAAGCTTCTCTTATGAAGCTATCAAGGCACAGGCAGTTGCCGTATATACTTATCTTAAGTATAACCACGACGATTCCAGTGACCTTAGAGGAAAGGCAGACCCGCCGCAAATAGTTATCGACGCCTGCAACGAGGTCCTCGGCGAAGCGCTTTTCTATGACGGCAGCTATGCCCTGACAGTATTCTCCGCTTCAAGCGGCGGCTGCTCGGCAAACTGCTATGAGGTATTCTATGCGGATTACCCCTATCTGAGAAGTGTGCCCAGCGATTACGACGCCGCATTCGATCCTCACTGGGGAACGGTCACATATATGGATGCAGAAACAGTAAAGAAAAAGCTTGAATCTGCATACCATATAACACTTTCCGACGATCCGGGCAACTGGATAAAGCCTGTTTACTCAGAGCAGACAGGATATGTCACGGAAGTCAGCATCGACGGACAGACAACAGCAAAGGGATATCCCTTCTCTATGATGATGGGACTTAAATCCTCAAAATTCAATCTTACATATACATATGATTGATAAACGGCTTTGTGCCGATACAGTATTACAGAACAAAAGAAATAAGTCTTTGGATGAATATGGGGCAGTGCCTTGGTATATCCGAAGACTTATTTCTCCTTTTGGGTGATGAAAGGTGAAGCCGAGAGGTGAAAAAAACCTGAAATTAATCCCCTAAGGTGAAAAAAGGTGAAAAACTCAGAAAATCAATTAACAATAACAAAAACGTTTGTTCTTGCTTTGGTTAATGTTTAAACAAAATCCACAAAAAACAGTGAATTTTTGCGTTAACAATTGTAAAAAACTCCACTTGCTTTCTCCATAAAATAATGGTAAAATGGTTTTAGGGTGAAAAAAGGTGATTGGAAGTGAAATTTTCCAAATTAGGGTAAATCGTTCCTAAGAGTTTTCGAGAAAGCGAGGCGAAGTTCTATGGCAGATCTGTTGTGCGGTACTTATTACCCGAGCATAGATCAGAAGGGCCGTATGAGCTTTCCCACAAAGCTGCGCGAAATACTCGGAGCGGAGTTCTTTCTCTGCCAGGGACATGATGACTCCTATATCGCCGTTTACTCGCCTGAAGCATTTCAGGAATACTGCAATAAGCTTCATTCCTTACCCGGTAAGAAGGGCGACGACATAAGACGTATACTTCTTGCGGGCGCTGATAAGCAGGTCCCCGATAAGCAGGGACGTATCTTTATCACGCAGCAGCTCAGGGACCATGCCGGGATAACCGACGAAGTAGTGGTTATCGGCGCAAATAACCGAGCTGAGATATGGAATAAGTCCAAGTGGGAGAGTTTCAGCAGCAATATCTCACAGGACGAGATCAACGATGCACTTGCTGATCTTGTTCTCTGATACAGACGTTTTTGTCTTTGTGTCCGAATATATATCGGAACTAAGGAGAGAAATATCTAATGGAATTCAGCCACATACCTGTTATGCTTGAGGAATGTCTGGAAGGCCTTGATATACGTCCCGACGGTGTCTATGTTGACGGTACCGCAGGAGGCGCAGGCCACTCCTCTGCAATAGCTGCCCGCCTTAATGAAAAGGGCAGACTTATCGCTCTTGACAGAGATCCCGATGCAGTCGCCGCAGCGACGGAACGTCTGTCTGTCTATCCCAATGCAAGGGTGCTGCACAGAAATTATTCTGAGATAAGAGCAGTCCTCGATGAACTTGATATAGACTATGCCGACGGTATCCTCATGGATCTCGGCGTGTCGTCATTTCAGCTCGATGAGGGAAGCAGAGGCTTCTCATACCACTCCGACGCTCCGCTCGATATGAGAATGAGCAAGGAAGGCATGAGCGCAGCGGATGTTGTGAATACCTATTCCGAGTCCGAGCTTGCAAGAATAATATTCGAGTACGGGGAAGAGAAATTCTCCAGAAGAATTGCCTCGAATATAGTCAGCGCAAGGGAGGGTTCGCCTATAGAGACTACATTGCAGCTTGCAGATATAATAAGAGAAAGTGTTCCTCAGAAGGCGAGACGTGAAAAGAACCCATGTAAAAAGACATTTCAGGCGATAAGAATAGCAGTCAACGGAGAATTCGAGCACCTTGAAAAAGGTCTCGAGGACGCATTCTTCAGTCTGAAAGCAGGTGGACGCCTCGCTGTTATAACCTTCCATTCCTTAGAGGACAGGATAGTAAAGAAAAAGTTCGCGGAATGGTGCAGAGGCTGTATTTGCCCGCCTGATTTTCCCCAGTGTGTATGCGGACACAAGCCGCAGGGAATGCTTGTGAACAGAAAGCCCATAGAGGCTAAAGAACAAGAACTTGAAAGAAACAACAGAAGCAGAAGCGCAAAGCTCAGAATAATAGAAAGGAGTGCGGAAAGCAATGGCTGAAAACACTGTACGCTATTATATGGACGAAAGCTATGACGATGCCGATACGGACGAGACAACCGGAGACGGCGATGTTATGCGCGATGAGGCTGAGCGTAAGCAGGAGATACGTATGACAAAGAATGAAGCCCGAAGCGGTTCATTGATGATGATAATATTCGTATCTGTCTTAGCTGCCGCACTGCTCGGTTCGGTGATCTATTCGCTTGATAAGCGCAATACCATGTACAACAAGGTATTCGCACTGAACGAGAAGCTTGAAAGCACCGCAGCCGAAAATGTAAGACTCCAGTCTGAACTTGAAGGAAAGGTATCTGCCAAGAGCATAGAAGAATATGCGAAGTCTCTTGGAATGGAGAAGATAAACTCCTCACAGATCAACTATATCAAAATACAGACGGGTGATGTCGTAACTATTCCCGAGAAGGAAAAAGGCCTGATATCGAAAATAAAGTCCTTTTTCGACAGATGCGTGGAATATTTCAGAGGGTAGATCCAATATAAATATAAAAAAGACGGACTGCCCCGTATAAAATGAATACTATCGGCAACCTGAAAAATATATAACTGCCGAGGTCATATGTAGAACAAGGAGATACAGCGGGTGATCAATTTAGGGATCGCGGTTCCCGGGCTCGGGCGTGAAAAGGGCCCGGGAACGGCAATTCCACGCTTGAATAGCGATAAATCCTTCGTCGTATCAAAAGAAAAGGACATCCGAGAAGATAAATAAGATGTTCAAAGGCGGGGCAAATAAAAACCCTGCCTTTATTTATTTATACAGTTATCCAGTTAATCACGGAAGGAAGATTATTCAGTGATAAATACAAATCCGTCAAATGCAATGCGGTTCAGGACCAAGTTTGTGATGACAGCTGCGTTCAGTATACTTTTTGCGGCTGTAGCTGCAAATTTCTTCAAGATATCCGTGCTCGAGAACAAGGAGTATCAGGAAAGAGCCAATGACCAGCATTTTGCCTCTATGTCCATAACGGCACACAGAGGCTCTATATATGATGCAAAGGGAGTGGCACTTGCCAAGAGCGCAACGGTATATACAGTTTTTGTCGATCCTAAGCAGTTCAAGGAGGATAAGGAAAGACTTTCAAAGCTCATAGAAAAGCGCAATATCGACAAGGCAAACGGCGAATATGTCCCGCAGTATGATGAAGAGGGTAATGAAAAGGACGCTCTTCCCGCTTCCATAGACGAGGTCGTGGATCAGGCTACCGAGTTCATTTCGGTTAAGCTTGAGATACCCCAGAGAAAGTTCAGGGACGCCATCGAAAAGGAAGGCCAGTACGTAAAGCTCAAGGACAAGGTCGAGAAGAACACTGTTGACGAGATATACAGCTATTTTGAGGACTTAGGCTTCGTATCCATAGGCTATGAGGAGGATACCAAGCGCTATTACCCTCAGGAGGACCTTGCTGCAAGCGTTATCGGCTATACCAACGGAAATGTTTTCTACGGAGTTGAGGCTTCCTACAACGAATACCTTTCGGGTGTTGACGGAAGAGTGATATCCGCAAAGGACTCTCACGGAAACGCGCTTCCGTACAAGTATGCAAAGACATACGATCCGAAGGACGGCTCTGACGTTTATCTGACTATCGACAGAGAGATACAGTATATCCTTGAAAAGCACCTTAAGGAAATGGCTGATGATTTCAGCATAAAGAACCGCGCCAGTGCCATACTCATGAATCCGAAAACAGGCGCAGTGCTTGGCATGGCTACATATCCGAGCTACGACCTTAATAATCCCGGTGAGCTGACCACGGATATGCTGCTTCAGAAGGTATACGCCGAGAAGGCTATATATAATCCTACCGAGGAAGATGAGGAGAAATATGAATCAGAGGTACTGGAAAGGCAGAAAAAGAACAAGTGCATCAGCGAGCGTTACGAGCCGGGATCGGTATTCAAGGTCATAACGGCTGCCGCAACACTTGAAGAAAAAACCATAGATACTGAAACATGGTCGCATTACTGTGTCGGTGTCGAGATGTTCAAGGACGGAGACCGAGACTTCCCCATACATTGTCATGACAGAGGCGGACATGGCGTGGAGAGCTTTCAGGGTGCCCTCAAGGACTCCTGCAACCCTGCCTTCATGGAGCTCGGAAAGCTCCTCGGAGTTGACAGGTTTCATAATTATTTTGAAGCATTCGGCTTCCTCGAACCCACAGGCATTGACCTGCCTGCTGAAGCATACGGCGACATCCCGCCCCTTGTTGACACAGAAGGCAGAGCCGCAATGACACACATCGACCTTGCATATTCCTCATTCGGACAGTGCGAGACCGTAACTCCCATAGAGCTCATAACCGCGTGCAGCGCCGCTATTAACGGCGGATATCTGCTTACGCCCTATGTGGTCGACAGAGTTGTTGACAGCGACGGTAATATAGTTATGAAGAACGAGCGAACCGTAAGACGTCAGGTCATATCAGAGGATACCTCTGCAAAGATGCGAGATGCTCTTGAAAAGGTAGTGATCGAGAACCAGAAGGGCAACGTGTACATAAAGGGATATGCTATCGGCGGAAAATCGGGAACCTCAGAGAGACGAAGCGAGCCCGAGGTAATGCGTAATCTCAATGACAACAACGATACCGAAGGAAGCGGTCTTGAATACGGAGCTTCATATATGTGCTTTACTCCCGCAGACGATCCCGAGCTCATACTTCTTGTTATCGGCGATATGCCCTATGCGGGAGATCAGAGATACTACGGCAGCACCGTGGCAAAGCCCTGCGCTGCCGATATGCTCGAGGAGATACTCCCGTATCTCGGCATGAACCCCGAGTACAATGAAGCAGAGCTTGAAAATCTCGACATCAAGGTCCCGATCCTTACAGGTTCAAGCATCGACGAGGCGATAAGGATACTTGATGAAAAGGGCATAAAGCATAAGGAATTCGGAAACGGCATAGAAGTTGTCGAGCAGTCGCCCATGACAGGCAAGACCATGGCAAAGGACGGCTGTATTTACCTGTATACTGAGAAGCTCAGCGAGACCGAAAAGAAGGTGCAGGTGCCGTATCTTATCGGAGTTTCACCGCAGATAGCAAACGAATCACTCAGCGCCTACGATCTGAACTATGTTGCAAAGGGCGTCCTGAACGCACAGGACGGCTCTTATGTAAAGTCGCAGAGCGTTGCAGGCGGCTCTTACGTACCGAGAGGAACGGTCATCGAGCTGGAATTCGAGACCGAGACATTTACCGACTGACGTATAAATAAGAAAAAATACAGAGATAAATATAAAGAAAGAGAAACAGAAAGACAGGAGGCAGACAAAATGAAATTAAGTGATCTTATCGAAAATAATGCTGTTACAGCTATCGGCGATACCGAGATAAGCTCCGTGACCGATGATACGCGCAAGGTGACCGAGGGAAGCCTCTTTGTCTGCGTAAAGGGCGGAAACTTTGACGGACATACCGCCGCTGCGGAAATGCTTGAAAAGGGAGCAGCCGCAGTAGTCTGCGAGCGTGATCTAGGACTCGGCGACAAACAGATACTTACCGATAATTCACGAAAGCTCTACGGACAGATATGCTCCGCATGGTTCGGACATCCCGAGCGTAAGATGAAAATGATAGGTGTAACGGGTACAAACGGTAAGACCACGATCACAAACGTCATAAAGCATATCCTCATGAAGAACGGTCACAAGACAGGACTTGTGGGTACCATACAGAACGAGATAGGCGACGAGGTGCTCCACACCGACAATACAACGCCCATGACCTATGATTTCATGGCTTTGCTGGCAAAAATGGCTGACGCAGGCTGCGAGTATGTGGTCATGGAGGTATCCTCCTTCGGACTCTGTCAGTACAGGATAGGCTCATCTTATTTTGATGTGGCAGTATTTACCAATCTCACGCAGGATCACCTTGACTACCACAAGGACATGGAGGACTACTATCAGGCAAAGAAGCTGCTGTTCGACATCTGTGACTGCGCCGTGATAAACACCGACGACGATTACGGAAAGCGCCTTTTCGGCGAGGTGAGCTGCAAGAAATACGGCTTCAGCGTAAAGGAGAACGCCGATATCTATGCTGACGGCATAAAGATAAAGTCAACAGGCTCAAGCTTCTGGTTCTGCAGGGACGGCAAGTCCCACCTTGTAAAGACGAGAATGCCCGGGCTTTTCAACGTGTCAAACATCACAGCTGCCATTGCAGCCTGCCTTGAAGAGGGGCTCTCCATCGAGAGAATAATCCCCGCAATAGAGGAATACAACGGAGTAAAGGGACGCTGCGAGATCATACCTACGGGCAGGGACTTTACCGTTATATGCGACTACGCCCACACTCCCGACGCCATTGAGAATATTCTCAGGAGCGTAAAGGAGTACACCGAGAACGATCTTATATGCCTTTTCGGCTGCGGCGGCAACCGTGATGCGGCAAAGCGTCCGAAAATGGCAAAAGCTGCCGCAAAATACGCTGACAAGCTCATTGTTACCTCAGATAATCCGCGAAACGAAGATCCTGAAGCCATTATTGACGACATACTTGCAGGGCTTGATGGAACGGCTGTGAACTATGATGTTGTGGCTGACAGAAGAGAAGCTATATATCATGCCTTGAAAATTGCTGAGAAAGGTGATATAATAGTACTTGCGGGCAAGGGACATGAGGATTATCAGATCCTTGCAGGCATGGAGCATATCCATTTCGACGAGCGCGAGGTCGTCGCAGACGGACTTAAACTGCTCGATCAATAAGAAAAACTGGAGTTGTTGGAAAAAATGTCAATGTCTTTCTGGATCATCAATCTTGTAACAGTTCTTTTATCCTTTGTGATAGCGGGAGTATCGGGAATATTCCTTGTACCCTTCCTTCATAAGATAAAGTTCGGCCAGCCTATAAAGACTGTGGACGGCCCGAAATGGCACGCCAAAAAGCAGGGAACTCCCACAATGGGCGGTTTCATGTTCATAATCTCGACTATTATAGCTGCTATTGCAGGATACTGGATATACAGGCTGAGAGGCGGTATAGATACCACCGACAAGGAGAGCTTCAACGCCTTCTACCGTATGCTCAGCTGTATCGTCTATGCTGCTTCCTTCGGACTTATCGGCTTTATAGATGACTTTACAAAGATATCGAGAAAGAACAATGACGGACTTACTGCATGGCAGAAGATAGTCCTGCAGCTGGTATTCTCCGTGGGATTTCTTTTTGCGATACGCTGCTTCGGCGACAGATCCACAAAGATAGACCTCGGCTTCTGGACCAGTCCGTCACTTGGCATTTTTTATTATGTATTGATGATGGCTGTGATAATATACCTTACGAATGCGGTAAATCTCACAGACGGAGTTGACGGTCTCTGCGGATCGGTAACATTTGTAGCGATGCTGATATTCACTGTAGCTGCCTCAATAGTTAAGGAGAACGAGATGACCTTCTTTACTATGGCGCTTGCAGGCGGCTGTCTCGGCTTCCTTCTCTGGAACCTGAACCCTGCCAAGTGTTTCATGGGCGATACGGGTTCGATGTTCCTCGGTGCATCGGTAACGGCTGTGGGACTTGTTCTGCACAAGCATCTGCTTCTCGTACTCGCTGCAATGGTATATATCCTCGAAGCGCTTTCAGTCATGATACAGGTGTGCTGGTTCAAGCATACCAAGAAGAAGTACGGCGAGGGCAGACGCATATTCAAAATGACGCCTATACATCACCACTTTGAAATGAGCGGCTTCAGCGAGTATAAGATCGTGATAACTTTTTCGCTCTGCGGCATTATTTTCGGAGTTTTGGGAATAATTACACTGCTGGTATTCTGATACTGCAAATATGATCGGACCATAAGGAGAAAAAATGGCTTCAAGCAAAAAAAATACAAAAAAGCGCTTTGCCGACCTTAACCCATTCTCGGGCGGCAGGCGCGGAGACCTCAGTCTTTCGTTCTTTGCTTATGTTATGATACTGCTCGTAGTGGGTATCGTAATGATGTCCTCCGCAAGCTATGCATGGGCATACAGCGAGCACGACGGTGACGGTCTTTTCTATGCGAAAAATCAGGCGAAGCACGCTGTTATCGGCTTCATCGCCATGATTTTTTTTATGAAGATGGACTATCACAACTTCAAGAACATAAAGCTGCCCATACTCAAGAAGCTCAACATTGCAAGCTTTCTGTATTTCGGCGGTATCGTTCTGCTCATTGCAGTACTTCTCATTGGTAACGATGAGGGCGGTTCAATGGGCGCGAGAAGATGGATAGATATTGGACCTCTGAACCTTCAGCCGTCGGAGGTAGCGAAGCTTGCTCTGATAATATTCTTTGCCTACAGCATGGAGCGCGACGGCAGGAAAATGAATACCTTCAAGACGGGAGTAGTGAAGTATGCGCTGATACTTGGTGTATACCTTGTGCTCATCGTCCTTGAGAAGCATATCTCGGGCTGTATCCTTCTCGGTACTATCGCCGTAGCCATGATACTCTGCGGCGGAGTCAACAAGAAGCATTTTCTCGGCCTCGGTGCAGCGGCTCTCGGCGTTGCCATAGCCTATATCTCATGGCAGGCGCAGATCCCGGGAAGCTACGTAAGCAAGCGTATCAACGCATGGCAGGCGCCCTTTGAGGATAAGCTGGGCGATTCGTGGCAGACGGGAAACTCCCTTATCGCCATCGGTTCGGGCGGACTTTTCGGGCTCGGTCTCGGAAACTCCCGTCAGAAGTACCTTTACCTCCCCGAAACAAAGAACGACTTCGTTTTCCCGATAGTATGCGAGGAGCTCGGCTTTGCGGGAGCTCTTGCAATAATAATCGTATTCTTCCTTCTTGTTGTTGAGGGATATTCTATAGCAGTCCGCTGCAAGGACCGCTTCGGTATGCTCATAGCGGTGGGTATCACCACACAGATTGGCATACAGACGGTGCTCAACCTTGCCGTTGTAAGCAATCTCGTACCGAATACGGGAATAAGCCTGCCGTTTTTCAGCTACGGCGGAACCGCGCTTATAATGCAGCTTGCGGAAATGGGAATAATGCTGAATATATCCCAGCAGAGGTACTATCCCGACGAAAAAGCAAAAACTGCGGGGAAAAAGAGAACAGGGCGCAGAGTGAAAACTGCTGAGCCAAAAGGAGCATGAGAATGAAAGTGCTTATCGCGTGCGGCGGAACGGGCGGACATATCAACCCGGGACTGGCCATAGCAGATATCATAAAGAAAAAGTATCCCGATGCAGAATTCCTCTTTGCGGGAACTCCCAAGGGAATGGAGTCAAAGCTTGTCCCAAAGGCAGGCTATAAGCTTGAGACTATCAAGGTCGCAGGCTTTCAGAGAAAGATATCCCTTGAAAATATAGGCAGGAACGCAAAGGCTCTTGCCTATCTTGTCACATCGGGCAGGAGAGCAAAGCAGATAATAGAGGGCTTCAAGCCCGATATCGCTATCGGTACAGGCGGCTATGCAGCAGGACCTGTCATAAGAAAAGCCGCAAGAATGGGCATACCTGCCGCTATCCACGAGCAGAATGCGTACCCGGGCGTTACGAATAAGCTCCTCTCAAAAGAAGTGGACTATGTTATGCTCACCGTTAAGGAAGCACTCAAGTTCATGGATGAGAGCAAGTTCGAGTACAGCGTTACGGGACTTCCCGTAAGGAGCAGCATAAATACCATGAGCCGTGAGGAGGCCCGTAAGAAGCTCGGTTTCGACGACAGCTTCACTATACTTTCCTTCGGCGGAAGCCTCGGTGCAGGCTGTATCAACGACACCATGACTGAGGTCATAAAATGGCATACAGGCAAAAAGCTTGATATAAACCATATCCACGGCTACGGCGGCATGGGAAAGGAGTCTTTTCCGCAGGCCATGAAATCCGCAGGTATACCGCTTAAGTCCGACAGACTGCGTATTACCGAGTATATAAACGATATGGACGTTTGTCTCGCAGCAGCTGACCTTGTTATCTGCCGTTCGGGAGCTTCCACCCTTGCCGAGCTTGAAGCGGCGGGAAAGGCTTCCATACTGATACCGTCCCCCATAGTTGCGGGAAATCACCAGTACCACAACGCAATGGTCCTCGGCAATGCGGGAGCGGCAGTAGTCATCGAGCAGAAAGACGTTACCAACGAGAAAATGATAGCAGAGATAGAGAAGCTCTACGGCGACAGCGCAAAGGTCAGGGAAATGTCTGAAAGCGCGGCAAAGCTTCATCTTTCCGATACAAATGAGCGCATACTCGAAGTAGTTGAAAAGCTCATTGCAAAGGCGCAAAAATGAACCTGACAAATAAGGTTACGGTAAACGGGACAGAGCTTAATGTGTATACCGAGGGCAGCGGCACTCTCACCATAGTTTTTATGGCAGGCAGCGGCGTGACCTGTCCTGTGCTTGAGTATAAGCCGATCTACAGGAGAATGTCCGAGAAATACCGCATTGCGGTCATAGAGAAAGCAGGCTACGGCTTCAGCGGAAGTGCGAAAACTCCGCGAACACTTGAAAATCTCGTTTCCGAGGACAGGGAGGCACTGCGAAAGGCAGGCATTGAGCCGCCTTATGCTCTCGCAGCTCATTCTTATTCGGGATTTGAGGCTGTATACTGGTCTAATACATATCCCGAGGAGGTTAAAGCAGTACTCAGCATGGATATGGGCATTCCCGATATGGCTGTTTCGCAGTCTAAGGAGATCGGTGAGGAAAAGCGCTGTGCTATGGTAAAAAAGCAGCAGAAGGTGATGCAAAAGGTCGCAAAGGGCGGTCTGATAACAAAGCTGCTGAAAAATAAGCTGGAAAATGTCTCGGGACTTCTCAGCGGCAGTGAGCTCGATGACGAAGAAAAGAAAGTATACAGAGAGCTTTTCTACAGGAATATAGCCAATGATGAGTACACGGAAGAAGCTCTTCTGATGACTGAAAATGCAAAGAAAGCATACAATACGGGCATATTGATATGTCCGTGCTGTTTTTACATAAGCGACATGAAAACACTGTCCAAAAAGCTGTCATGGCGGCAGGCTGGAATGGATTATGCTGCGAAATGCGGCGGAGAAGTACATCTGTCCGACAAGGGACATATGATGTACGCGTTTATCCCCGATGAAATGTCGGAGACGTTCATAAAATTCATAGATCATAACTTTGATCTGTAACATAATCCGCACCACAGGCATACAATACATAAAAATGCTGTGGGGTGGTATAATGCAGAAATTCATAATAAACGGCGGCAGGAGGCTGAGAGGCGAGCTTGCCTTGCAGGGAAGCAAAAACAGCTCCCTGCCCATAATGGCTGCGTCGCTGCTGTGCTGCGGCGAATGTACGCTGCACAGCTGTCCGAGCCTGACCGACGTTTATGCGGCTTCAAGGATACTCAACTGTGTGGGGTGCAGGTGTACTTTTTCGGAGAATACCGCGTCTATAGACTCCTCCGTGATCTCGGAAACGGCTGTATCCGAGGAGCTCATGCGTGAAATGCGCTCGTCCATAATCTTTATGGGCGCAATGCTGGGCAGGACAGGGGAGTGTACAGTAAGCGTTCCCGGAGGCTGCGAGCTCGGACCGCGTCCCATAGATATGCACATATCCGCACTCGGTAAAATGGGCGTAGATATCCGTGAAAGCGGGGGAAGCATCATATGCAGAGCCGCTTCGGGCAGAGCAAGGGGCGCAAAGATAAACCTTGCCTTCCCCTCAGTGGGAGCTACCGAGAACATTATCCTCTGCGCTGTTACAGCCGAGGGTGAAACGGTCATAAACAATGCGGCGCGTGAGCCCGAGATACGCGACCTCTGCTCTTTTCTAAGGAGCTGCGGTGCCGACATAAAGGGCGACGGCGAGAGCCGCATCATTATAAGAGGAAAACAACAGCTTCACGGCTGTGAATATACAATAATGCCCGACAGGATAGTAGCGGCTACTTACCTTTCCATGGCAGCTGCGACAAAGGGCGAGCTTATACTTACAAATGCCTGTATCCCCGAGACCGAGCCGTTTTTATCGGTGCTCGAGCAGACGGGATGCAGTATTTATACATCTGAAAAAAAGATATATCTTCGCAGCGGTTCACGGCTGAGAGCTGTAAGGGACAGGATAAGGACAATGCCTCACCCGGGCTTTCCCACGGACGCTCAGGCGGTGCTCATGGCGGCACTTGCAGCCGCAGACGGTACAAGTGTGTTTGAGGAGAACATATTCGACTGCCGATACAGGCATACGGAAGCCCTCATAAAAATGGGAGCCGATATACAGGTCCTCGGCAAGGTCGCTGTGGTCAAGGGAGTTGAAAGGCTCCGCGGAGCAAAGGTCGAAGCCACCGATCTCCGCGGCGGAGCCGCAATGGTCATAGCGGCGCTCTGCGCTGAGGGAAGCTCCGAGATAACAAAGATATGTCATATTGACAGAGGATATGAAAAAATGGAAGAAGCCGTAAGCAGGTTAGGCGGAGATATTCGCCGAAGCTGAGGCGGAAAGATATGGAGAATGTATGAAAGACGTTGAAAAGACCAGTGTTGAAAGGCAGAACAGCCGAAAGCGCATAAGAAGGCGTCAGAGATGGACGAACGTATACGGACTTGTGGTCATACTGCTCGTTCTTACTGCGGGCATAACCATTAGCTACACGTTTTTATTCAATATAAGCGAGATACGTGTGGCAGGACAGTCCGATATGTATACGGCAGAGGAGATAGTGGAAGCCTCGGGCATAAAAGAGGGGGATAATCTCCTGCGGCTTGACTGCAAAAAAAGCGCTCAGCGCATACTTGACAAGCTCCTGTATGTGGAGAGTGCGGACGTGGACAGGAAATTTCCGTCGGCGCTTGAGATAACAGTGACACGCTGTATCCCCGCATTCAATGTCAATTACGGCAGCGGAACTCTTCTTGTGAGCAAAAAAGGAAAGATACTTGCCGACAACAACTTTATAACCCCCGATCTTCCCATAATATACGGACTTGATCCTGCGGATAAGACCCCGGGTAAGCTTGCCGCTTCCGAAAACAAGCACAAGAACGAAGCCTTTGAGGCTCTTATCGCAAGCATTGTGAAAATGGGCGACGACAAGATAATGACTGTGGATATGAGCGACGAACACTCCATAATGGTCAAGTACAAGAACGAAATGATCTTTAAAATGGGCAACTGGAACGATGTGGAGTATAAGCTCAGTCTTGCCGAGAATGTCATGAAGCAGGAAGATGTAAAGGGCAAAAAGGGCTATCTCACTATGATAGGCACAAATCAGTGCAGCTTCAGGCTCAATGACGGACCTGTTTCCGTGCCGGGAGGTGCCGAAACTACCACAGAGCCTCTTACCGATGAATACGGCAATCCCATAAAGGGCGAGAGAAATCCCGAACAGGAAGCCGATTTTGAGAAAAAGAACAACAACCGCAGGACTGAATCACAGACAACTGCGCCGAATTATACAGGAAACAGCAGCGATCAGTGGACAGATTACAGTTCGGATCAGTGGTCGGACGACAGTTCGGGCCAATGGACGGATTATAGCGGAAATCAGTGGTCCGACAACAGCTCGGGACAATGGACAGAAACTCCTGCTACACAATGGTCCGACAACAGTGCAGGCGGCTACGACGACGGAAGCCGGTGGAGCGGCGGCGACGACAGCGGCTACATAGCCGAGACCACGGCCTACAGCGGATATTCCGACAACAGCGGCGCTCAGGATACTCAATGGTGAGTAAATTTTCTCCTGTACAAAACGCTGTGTTTCTACCGCTTGTTCTTGTTAAATTCGCTGAAAATAAAAAATGTTTAATTAGGACTTGAAAAAAATGCTGCATTATGCTAAAATATAAAGTGTATTTATAGACTGATATATAAATTTAGATGAATTAAAGGATAATATAAATAGTAGGAGGAGTTCAAATGTCAGATTTCAATTATGAGGAAACACTCGAACCCGATGT
>NZ_CAMKRR010000015.1 GCF_946415235.1 uncultured Ruminococcus sp.
GTATCCCTCGGAAGGGGTAACAGTTGCTGTCCAGCCGTATCCCCACCAGCCCCAGTTGGCTAAGTATGCTGAGCTGCCTCCTGCTGAATAACTGAATGAAACATTTGCAACGTTTTCTTTGCTGAAGCTGGCTTGTTCTTTACCAGTTGCCGTTATTGTGGTCAGAAGTTCTTCAGTCTGTGTCTGTGCCGCGTTCACCGTAACATCACAGCTTGCCTTCTTCTCACTGTCCGCATTACTTGTGGCGGTGACGGTTGCGCTGCCAGCCGAAATGCCCTTGGCGTAAACGGTCAGGGTTTCGGTGGCATCCGCGCCGACCTCGGTGGTGCAGGCCTCATCGGTATACAGCTTCACCGCGCTCGCGTCGGTTCCGCCAACGCTCCACTTCACGGTCTTGTCTGTTGCACCGTCAGGTGAAACCGTTGCGGTGAGTGTCTCATTGCCGCCTACTGTAAGTTCAGTGGAGGTCTTGTTGAGTTCTACACCTGTGACGGCAGTGGCGGCACTGGAGGCATACCCATACACCTCAATTGATGTTACGCCATCCATATCCCCTCTTGTATCTTCTTTGATATACCACATGTCAGAATCAAAATGTATCTCAAATGGTGCCTCGGTATCCGTGATAGGATTTTTGCTATTTTGGATGAATACGCATTTGGTGATAGTGTATCCTTCTTTCGCTGTAACAGACAGTTCATCGAACCACAACCATCCATACTTAGAATCGTAATCCCTAACGTTTGTGGCTGTAACACTAACTACTCCACTGGTAGTTTCACTGTAGGTAGAGCTACCTCCGAAAGTGAGGGTAGTCAGCAGTGTTTCGGTTTTGCCAACGGTAACATTGCCAATTAATGCGCCTGAATCAGTATTGTTGGGCGGTGCCGCCTTCGCCGTAATAGCCGAGCCGCCGAAAAGTCCGCCTTTTCCTGCTGTCTGTGTCAGCGGAGCCGCCACAAGAGTGAATGCAAGCACGAATGCCGCTGTTTTCTTCCATGAGTTTTTCATAAGTCATATCCTCCTTATTTTTGATAAAATAAAAAGCGCCTCCACGAGGACAGAATTATCCCATAGAGTACGCTTTATAGCTTTGTTCAGTCGTAAGGACGCAATTAGCCTTAGCTGTTATGTTAAGTTCTGTTCTTAGTTTATCAGCCCATTGCATAATTGTCAACCCTTTTTCCATATAATGTCGCAGAAAATCCATATTGCTTTATAAACTATCTATATGTAGTATTTTAACACATTTTTAACGCAAATGCATTAATTTTTTGTAAACTAATTACACTTTTTGTTGACTCAATTCCAAAATATACTATTTGTACGTTTGGTAGCTTGTTTGATACCTCTGCTTTGGATATTGCCTTAGTTAAGGCTTCTATATTATCCGCAACGTATTTGATTTCAAAAAATATTATAAAAACGCTTGACAATGCGTTGTAGTTGTGGTATAACATTAAGACAATGCGGATATGGCGGAATTGGCAGATGCGTATGGTTCAGCTTGCGCTATGATAGTGTAAAAAATATCGGTCTCACGATTAAGTGAGACCGTTTTTGTTTATATATGTTGTAATAGCTAAACTGCGATATATATCTTGTATTATTATTCCTCTTCTTTCCTGCGGAGCTTTACTGATGCGATAACCGCTCCCACACCCAGAAGCGTAACAGCGGAAGCTCCAGCCAATGTGCCTGCAAGTGCAAGTGAATTAACGCCTGTCTGTGGGAGATTGACTGCGCTGCCGTCGGAGAATTTCTCACCGACGCCTGTATCAGGATCAACTGTATATGCGTCAAAATCTTCGCCTTTTTCATCTGTGAATACAACAGTTACGGAACCGCCTGCGTTAGTCATTGAATGGGTATCGGCAGGTTTGATGCCTGTTTTTTCTTCATAATCCTTTGCTGCCATTTCCTGAAGCTCATCTTTTGAATATTTGTGCTCGGGCTCTATATAGCGGACAAAATGTTCTGAACCGTCCTGACCTGTGTAGAGGTCATTGAGAGGTGTCTGTGAAGTTGCTTCAAAGCCTGTATAGAACGCATCATTTTCGTCATAGAGATTGAACCATGTCTGTCTGCTGCCATTAGGATAGCCGATATCTTCAACTTTAACAGTACCGTACATTACTCTTCCGTCAACGAAAACAAGAGTAAATGAACCGTCGTTTCTTATAACAAGCTGTCTTGGATAAAGTGTATCAACTTCGTCCCATGTGCCTGCTATCTCTGAAACATCATGTCTTTCGGTTTCATAGAAATCGCCGAATTCATAGCTTTCGATATGCCATTTGCCGCTTTCGCATCTGAGTTTGGCTCTGCCAACACCGAAGAGTTGATCGCCCTTATTGGCTGTAGCTGTGCAGTAGTCCATAGCAGGATCTGTAATGGTAACACCGTTCTCTGTATGGAACTGATAGAAAGAACGCGGTATGAATTGTACATAGAGTGAACCGTCCTTCTCAATGAAATAGCCATCAATGTATCTGATAAAAACTTCTTTTGCTTCACCTGTGAAATTATCTGCAGTAAATGCATATAGATCAGCTACAGAATTAAAACGGCTGTCAGTTACCTTTACATAACCATTTACTTTTCCGTCATCGGTAGTATAAGCAGGACTTGCACCGGTTAATGCCATAATTACATTGAAGTTTTCCATAACTCTTATAGCACCCTTAGTCTTATCCTCTTTATCAAATGATACACTCTCGTTCTTGCTATCAGTCTTTCCGCCTTCTGCCTGCTCCTGATGAGCATCAGCATTTGTATCGGTGTTTCTGCGTCTGAGAGTGAAATCTCCTGCCTTCAATTCATTGACTGTTCCGTCGTCAGTCTTTGGGAAGCCTATCCATGCCATTCCGCTTGCATTATAGAAATTGTACCATTTGCCGTCGCTGTTTTCGCTGAACATCTCGTTTCCGATCTTGATAAAGCCCTGCTCTGTTGAGTTATTGGGATATGTCACGGTATAGGTACCGTTTGCGCTGATATCAAAAACTCTGCCGTCTCCGTTCAGTTCTTCCCATTCGCCTGCTATTGCGGAAAAGTCAACGTTTACTGATAAGAGCTGCTCCATTCCGCCGTTTCCGATGAGATATGCATTGGGGTTGTTCTGCTGACAGTAGCAGCCGATAAAGAACTTATCCCCCTCATAGAATGCAAAGAACGGAACTCTGTACTCTCCCCCGAATGTATCATAATCCACCTTTACAGTACCCGAATGAGTATTGCCGTCAAGGTCTGTATATGTGTATGTGCCGTCTTCATTTACTTTTATAATACCGTTATCAACTGCGCAGACGTCCACGTTTTTGTTTTCAGCAGCAAGCTGATACCTCCACTGACCAACAATGTTCCTGATGTCTGTTTCATCATAAGAAGTCTCTGCTGCGACTGATACGGCTGCGGTGTCTGCTGCATAAACTGCTGCTGTGGGTGCTGCTGCGAGCATTGCAAGAACTGCGAGACAAGAAATCATTTTTTTCATAAAAACTACCTCATTCCTTTTTAAAATTGTTTTGTTTCGGCGCTTTGCCTTTACTGTAATCATATAATAGCATAGTTTTTCGGTCATGTGCGCAGAATTACAAATCTGTAATTTAATTACAATACTGTAATCGCGTATACAAAAAAGGAACGGTCACAGACTGTCCCTTTTAAGGAGTATAAGCTGAAATGCTGTTTTTACTTTATTCTGACTATCTGAGACATACCGCCGTTGCCTGTCATATACACATCGGAATGGCTTTCGTGACAATAGCAGCCGATAAAGAACTGATCGCCCTCATAGAACGCAAAGAACGGAACTCTGTAATCTCCGCCTAATGTATCATAATCCACCTTTACCGTGCCTGAATGAGTATTGCCGTCAAGATCGGTATAGATGTATGTGCCGTCTGATTTTATATCGATAGTGCCGTTGTCAGTTGCTCCCGCTGTAATATTCTTACCTTCGGGAGCTATTTGATACTTCCACTGTCCCACAAGCTCGCTTATGTCAGTAATTAATTCCTGTGTATTTTCCTGCGGCTCATAATCTTGTATCTCCTTGATATAGTCTGCGCTTACATAACCCGATTTGCCGTTATAGCTTGTGCAGTACCAACCGGCTTTTCCGCATGAGTAAATATCTATCTGAGTTTTGTCGGGGATTGCAGCGATTATATCTGCTGTGGGGAAAGGCTCGTTTCTGAGGTTGAGAACGTCCCCCTGAGTATCAACATATGCGCCGAATAATCGGTCTTCCTCTTTCAGAACGAGAGTGCTGTTTGTTTCATCATTAGCAGATGTATCGTTTTTTGTGGTATCCTTTGACTTTTCTGCCACCTTTGCAGCTGTTGTTGTCTTTTCATCTTTTGATGTTTCTGCTGCAGTTGTTGTCACAGCTGCCTTTGTGGTAACTGTATTGTCAGAAGTTCCGCCGTTTTCTGTGCTTCCGCATGATACCATAGAAGCTAACATTGTAAGTATTGCCAGACAAGAAATCATTTTTTTCATAATAATAACCTCATTCCTTAAAAATATCTTTGTTTCGGCGTTGTGCCTTTACTGTGATTATATAATAGCACATTATTTCGGACTTGTGTGCGGAATTACAAATTTGTAATCGCTTTTTCAGCAGCTTGTGAATAACATTCCGTCAGCCACATTTCCATAGTAGTCGTGCCACAGGAGATTTGCGTCATTATCGGTGTAGAACATGGCGCTGCCGTTATTATAAATTTCCGTATTTGTGCTCTGACCTTCCTCGGTATATAAATAATGCACGTTTACTCCCGTACCGTTGCATACAAGGGCGTCATTCTCTGCGTCGTATGTACAGATGTATGTCCATATGCTGCCCTCTGCCGCACTGGAGCTCCACTTTACTTCTGCTCTGTATGTCCCGTCACCATTGTTGCTGATACTGATATAGCATCTTCCGCAGCTCCAGTTACCCATGAATCTCTTGACTGCTGCTAAGGTAGCGTCAGGCTCTCCTGTTGCGTCACCGTCGGCTAATCCGAATACTGATGAGCTGCTGTCAAATTCCGAAACCAGTGCAGGAGACATATTTTCACGGGCTGTAAGACGGAAGCTCTCCCACAGAGTACCGTCCGCTCTATAGAAGCAGTACCAGATATTTGTGACATCGTCGTCGCCGAGCACCTGACGCTCTATCTCGATATTGCCGTATTCGCTTCAGCCGCCGCGATATGCGAGCCTGTATGTTCCGTCACCGTCAATGGTAAGCGCACGGGTATCGAGGACGTTTTCCTCATACCATACACCTGCTATCTGCATATGATCGGTCTTGGTAACAGATGAAGCTACGGTGTTTTCTTCAGATACAGCTGTTGTGCTGGTATCGCTGCTTTCAGTTTTTTTATTGTCAACTTTTGCAGAAGTAGTTGATGTGTTTTCAGCAGTAGTAACTGCTGTGGTTGTTACTATAGCCTTTGTTGTAGTTTTGTTGTTATCAGAGGTTATACCGCTGTCTGTTTTTCCGCAGCCTGTTATTGCTGTAAGTATGCCTGCCATTGCAATGATAATAAAAGTCTTTTTCATAATTATTCTCCTTTTCAAAAATATTAAGGTCTCTGCCGACAATGCCATTATAGCATTGCAAACAGAGACCATGTTGCAAAATTACAGATTTGTAATCTGAAAACAATTTTAGAATATGACACGTCTGAGAACGTACTCGCCCTCCGATGTGGCAGCTATCTCATATGTACTCATATCATCCATATTCAAATGCTTTTTCAGACGGGAAATATTGACTCTTATAGTATTTTTGCTATCCTCCACGTCGCAGCCGTATATAGTCTTGTATATATCATGATAGCTTATACGCGAGCCTATCTGCGAGGCGAGCATATAGAGTATCTGAAGTTCACGCTGAGGCAATGAGTATTCATTTCCATCAAGTGTGGCTGCTCCTGCAAAAAGATCAACTGTAAGTTCGGGCAGCTCTATCTTCGGGTGCTGAGGAGACTGCTTTACATTGCGGCGGAGCTGTGCTTCTATACGCGCCTTTAATACGTTCAGGTCGTATGGCTTTGTTATATAGTCGTCGCCGCCGCTGCGGAAGCCCATAATAACGCTGTCGTTCTCGTCACGGGCTGTAAGGAATATCACGGGAGCCTGTGTTTTCTGCCGCAATATCTTGCAGAAGTCCATTCCGTCGCCGTCGGGCAGCATAACGTCAAGGAGCACAAGGTCGGGAACGCACTCCTCCAGCATAAACGATGCGGTCTGCACCGAATCCGCACAGTGTACGGTATAGCCTTCGTTTTCAAGGAATGTTCTGTTGATACGCATGATGTCTGAATCGTCTTCTACTAATAATATGTGTGACATAATGTTTTCCCCCTGTGATTACAATTTCGTAATTCTGTTCACTTATTGAAAAAAATATGGTATAATGTATTCAACACCATAAAGGAGTGATAAAATGAAAAAGGAAATCTCCAAAAGCCGCGCTTTGCGAAGACGGCTCCTTAGTGTTCTGCTGATATGCCTTATTACTATAATGATAATATTTGTTTCTGTCTTTGATATCGTATATAAACGCTCGACTAATATAGTCACTTCGCATACGTCCAAGATCGCAAGCAATACCGTTGATACTACCGCTCATGGCTTCTATCAGGTCACGCTTGGAAATTTGCAGTCATCTCTCGAAAGCTTCGGAACTAACATATGTACAGTACTCGGCTCTTTGCAAGATATACCTGATATAGATCAGGAGCTTGTTCTTAAAACGCATATGATTGATTTTTTTGAAATAGATACTTCATATGAGTTTAATGATGTTATTGGTTTTACTTATTCTAACGGTGAATTTCACAGTATACCTTCCGAGCCTGAGTGTGACCGTATGATCCAGCAAGCCGTCGAAGCAATGGATAAAGAATATGCAAAAGAACCTTCCTTTTACGGTATGGGAAATACACTTCAGAGAAAAATTGAACAATATACCGAAATAAGCACAGGAATATATACTCTGGAAGGTCAGGGATTTATCTGCGCATGGGATCATCTGATAAATCACAATGTTGGATATGATGATATATGCTACGGTATAATTCTGTTCAACCAGAATCATTATAAAGACCTTATCAATGAGATCGCAGCTGAGCAGACTGACTCTCTGTTAGGTGAAATGAATGATCTTTTCCAGAGGTCAATATATATCATGGTCGCGGTTATTTCGGGAGTGCTTATATTGTTTATCGTGATTTCGGTCATTCTCTCAAAAAAACTGTCAGATCCTATCGTTACTGAGCATGATATGCTGGTAAAGGTAAACGAGATGAAGACCACTTTCCTATCAGACGCTTCCCACGAGCTAAAAACTCCTCTTGCGACTATGTCGGGATATGCTCAGAATGCGGAAATGGAGCTCGCAAACGGCGGCGATACGGCTGCCGTACAAGAAAAGCTGAAACGTATCTCCTCGGAAGCCAACCGTATGGCTCTTATGGTAACGCAGATACTGGACGCTACCCGAATCGAGGAAGGACGAATGGTTCTTGAGCCTGCTCCCTGCGATATAGACAGCCTTGTGCGCGAGACAGTTGAGACCTATTTTGCCGTGCTCAATAAGAACAACAACAGGCTCGCAATTCGTATCCCTCTTGAATTGCCTAAAGTAAATGCTGACAGTTCAAGATTACAGCGTGTTTTCGTAAATCTTGTCTCCAATGCCTTAAAGCATACCAAAAACGGTACTATACTTATCAAAGCAGAGGAGAAAGGAAACTTCATAAAAGTAACCGTAAAGGATACAGGAAGCGGTATCTCCGCAGAGGATATGCCTCATATCTGGGATCGATACTACAAGGGTAAACACTCCGAAACAGGCACTGGACTTGGTCTTTATATATGCAAGTTCATAATCGAGTCCCACGGCGGTAAGATATGGGCAGAAAGTGAAGTGGGCAAAGGAACATCGTTTATGTTCACGCTACCTGTATAATAAATACTTTTACATTATACCATAATTCTAGCAAAAAAGCCAGTGTTTTTTACTCTGAATCTAATAATTAGCTAATATAACCAATCAGCACTTCTCTCTGCCATTCTTCCATATTACATAGGTATAATATTGATGCTTGATAATGTGAAAAACAAAGTATCCCCACTTCTTAACGAGTGGGGATACTTTGTTTAAATAAAAGATACAAGACTTTTTTCAAAAAAAGCTTGACAAACTCACCTATTTGTGATAAAATATTATGGTACTGTGGAGTTACTGATTATTCAGTCCGCCCGGTTAGTCTGAGCCGTGTAAAATTTATCAGGCATTATGCGGATATGGCGGAATTGGCAGACGCGTATGGTTCAGCTTGCGTTACGACAGTGTAAAAAATAACCGTTCTCACGATGTGGGAACGGTTTTTTGTTTGGCGCTTTATATAGTATACAGGCTGACTTATGACAGCAAACAATAATAATCTGAAAAAGTATTTCTTCTTATCATGGGTATGCCTGAACCCCTCTGCAAGGAAGAAGCACATAATGGGAGCCGTTGTTTTTCCGACAAGATGCATGATATAATGCAGAGCTGTACCGGCTGGAAGAAAAGTATATGCAATATGGTCTAAGGTCATAGCTATTATAGCTATGACCTTTATTTGTGTAGCGCTATAATAGCACAAAACTCCCTGAGAGATAGATCTCTTGGGGAGCTTTTTTATACTCAAAATGGACTTGCAGAAGGCTTTTACTTGTGATATACTTATCCATAGGGAGGGATTTCCATGAATAAGAATGAACCTGTAAGACACCATTATGTTTCTCGTTTCCTTTTAAAGCCGTTCTGCTTTGAAGGTACAAAGTTCAATTATTACGATAAGGAGTCAGGAATAACGTCTGTTAAGGACATTAAGGATATATTTGTTGAAAGCAATTTCTATCGTGATGATATAAACAATGAAAGTGAGCCTATGAAGCTTGAAAAAGACCTTGCTCGCTTTGAAGGCGAGATATCATCAATAATACGTAAATTTCACACTGGTTATGAGATAGTTGTTACAGACGAAGAGTATGAAAAATTGCAGTTATTCTTTGCAGTTATGCAATATAGAGGAAGAAAAATAAAAAATGAATTCAGTGAAGATGTCACTGACGAATTTACTGAGTTTTATTCAAATTATCAGAAAGATCAGAATTTCAACGATTTCTGGAAACGTAATCTTGGATATATTGTTAATTGTCGTTCTATTAAAGATGTTATAAATCATCCAAATATAGACACTCCTATGAAGCTTTTTCTCAAAAGAGATACTATAGGCTTGTTATATTCATACTATGTTGTTATCGAGAGACGTGGTAAGGAAGATTTTATTGTCAACGAAAATTATTTTTGTCAGATTGAAGGGCAGCTTTCGTCAAAATTCCACATGACACTCTTTAATTATTATCCCATCTCTCCGCAAAGAATGATTATCAGAGTATGCAATGGTGTTCAGAATGCCCCTAAAAATGTTTCTGGTTTTAAAAAGGAAATTTTAAGAATACCTCACCTTATTGAAAACACCAATTCAATCAAGTTTATCGTAAAGAAAATATATGAAGATGATGTAAAAAGGATTAATTCTGATTTTTATAATGATACCCGTGAAGGTATCGCTTTCTGTAACAAAGCAAATGTTTCTCTTGAAGATTATCCTAAAATTAACAAGGCACGTGATGATTATAACGCATTTTTAGTTGAGCAGAATCGCAAACTATAAAATGTGCTATTATAGCACAAAATGCCCTCTCCTGTCATTGGGAGAGGGCTTATTTTTATGTATGTTCTTCTGCGGTAAATAAATCTTCAATAGAGCAACCGAGGGCATTAGAAAGCTTTAAAGCAACACCAAGGGTAATGTTTTCTATGGTACATCTGCCGCTTTCGTAGTCACCAATTCTTCCTTGAGAACAGCCAACAATTTCTGCGAGCTGTCCTTGTGTGAGTTTTTTTGCCTTCCTGATTTCTTTAAGATTATTGCTGATTATTCTCATAATTCTTCCCTTTCTGTGCTTATTTGAAGATATCATTATTATATCTCAATACTGTGATAATGTCAAGTTATTAATATGTACTTTGAAGATAATTGCACATCTCCTTGACATTTGAAACAATAACATTTCGGGAAACGGCTTCACACAGGTATTTCTTAGCCGTTTTAAGATCTACGTTATAGTCGTTCATGATTTCATTCAAGTAAAAATCGATTATATCATTGATTTCGGCTGTTGTGCCTTTCCATTCATCATGCCATTTCATTATAACCGCCCCTTTCAAGTTAACAGGAAGCCATTACTCAGGCTTATTCTTCCAAAGTAGTATTCAGCTGCACCTTTATCGACAAGCAGCTTTGCGTATATGTTTATCTGCTCAAAGGTCATTTGTAGCGATAGCTCCTGTAAAGTAGCTGCGGAAGGAATGTCACACTTCGGCAAGCTCTGGAGCTTTCTGATAAGACTGTCAAATAAACGCTTCTTCATAGTGTATTCCTTTCTCTCCGTATAGCCGATAAGGCAGCTTATAATGTGGTCGTTCAAGTTCGGGATTTATCAAATTCTAATGCAACTGCGACAGCTGCTTCGAACGAAACACCCTTTTGCAACTGTTAAACATCGTATAACTTTGTGCTGTTCAGCGCCAGTAGGAAATGATTTAAAGGAATTTGCATTCAAAAATAAAATATTATACGATGATAATGGATTAGAATGCTTTCCTGTTTCATCAAATGCAACAGCCCCCTTTTCAGCAGATTATTCTTTTTGGGAACCTATAGATGTAAGCTATTGTCCTAAAGAATATTCGACAACAATTATGGGGGGATTCTTCTTTAATAACTCATATTATAAAGAATATTATTGTTGTAAAAATGGGATAAAATATCAATCATTCATAGGTTTTTATTCAACTGAATGTGCACTCTCCCAATTGCCTGTAAATCAGAAAAAAAGTATTACTTTCACTCCGAAAGTTGATCCATTAGAAACATATAAATTTAGGCTTCTCGGACATGATATAACAGTTTCACCTGACATTCTTTCAAGTCATATTGTAGCGACTCCACAGATTTCTGAACAGGAAAAGTATATTGCAGAACTTGAAAAGAAAAACGCGGAACTTACAGCCGAGATAGAACGATTAAAGCAGAATCCAAGCTCTATGCAAGATGATATTATGCGCCTTGACGCTAATGGAGATGGATTCGTAAATGCTGTTGACGCTTCAATAGTATTAGCCATATATGCTAACAACAGTACAAATAAAACTCCAATAACAAAACTGAGTGAATACTTTAATATTATAAATGGAACATAAGGTTATACCACATAGTCCCCCCATACACAATGGGGGGATTTTTGTGCTATTATAGCACAATTTCTGTACCAATTTTAACGTATTGTGAGATTGTATTAAAAGCATATTGACTTTTCTGAAAAATGGTGTTATAATATAGTAGTAAAAATATCGTTCGTTAAATTTGATACGATTGGAGATGATATATGTGGTATTCGGATATTGCCGTATATCAAAGCCAACACAGAATATAGAGCGACAAGAAAGGAATATCCTTTCTTCTTTTCCAAATGCCAAAATCTATAAGGAAATCTATACGGGTATAGTTCTAAGTCGTCAGGAATGGCAGAAGCTGATAAAGAAGGTTCGCAAGGGAGATACTATCGTATTTGATAGTGTATCGCGCATGAGCCGTAATGCAAGTGAGGGAATAGAGCAGTACATGGAGCTGCTTGACAGGGGCATAGAGCTTGTGTTCCTCAGGGAGCCGTATGTCAATACCATTAATTACAAGCAAGCTCTGAGCGGCGGTGTAGAGCTTGTAGGCAACGATATAGCCGATGTTTATATCGAAGCTACAAACAAGGTCTTGAAGCTGCTCGCTGCAAAGCAAATAGAGCTTGCATTTGAGCAGTCCGAAAAAGAGGTAATGGATATACGGCAGCGAACCAAAGAAGGTATCGAAACAGCCCGGCTGAATGGCAAACAAATCGGCTGCATAAAAGGTAGCAAGCTGCATATAAAAAAAGAAGCTCCTGCAAAGGAATTGATCAGGAAGCATTGTAAAACCTTTGGCGGTACTCTGAATGATATAGAGTGTATCAAACTGGCTAATTTAAGCCGAAATACATATTATAAGTACAAGCGAGAGATAAAGGAAGATCTGACCAAAGAATAAATTGTGCTATAATAGCACAATTTTACTCCTGTGTCAAAAAAGCTGATTTATTGCATTTCCTTTTCTCCAGTATGACAATTGACATTAAATAGAATATATGATATTCTAAAGAAAAATGAGGAGGTACATTATGAAAAAAGCATTATTTACAACAATTGCATTAGCAACAGTATTAAGTCTGAGCTCCTGCGGAGACAATTCAACACACACAGCTGAGATCTCAGGTAAAGACAAACCTCAGACTACAACGGAAGCAGTAACACTTGCAGATGAGCTTACTGAAGTAGATGTTTTTGAAAACTGTGAGATACATATTGATGACGCATACGAACACTGTTATCCCAACAATCTGTATTTCTTTATGACTACTATAACAGACGAAAATGACGTCCTTAAAGATAAAGTTGACTATAAATGTACTATAACAGGCGATTGCAATAAAATCGTCGCAGAAGTTACGGTTGATAAAGAAAAATGCAATGAAGCTCTAAAGGACGATAGATTAAAAATTAAATCCGATTCTAAGACGTTTGAAATTGATTTAAATGAAACCAAAACACAGCTTATTCGTAAAGAGCAACTTTCAGAAGAAGTAATTAATACATTAACAGAGCGAATTAATGCAACATGGTATAATAAACCTGATAAAATATATGCCTTGCTCTCGAAAGATGAAACTATATTTTTTAAAGACTTTGAATGCAATAATAGCAAGCATGAGATATGGGAAACAGGGCAATACGGTACACCCGATATAGATAATAAGCTTCCAGAAAGCCAAATTATTGGATTTGTTCCTTACGATGAGGAACATACTCGAATTATAGAATGTAATCCACAATTTAAGGAAGGCAAGTTACTGGATTGGTATCAATGTTCAGATTATAGAGTAAAGCGTGACGATGGACGATATGAAAGTAAACTTATAAATGCCGAAGTCAACGAAGTGTTTGATAGTATGATAGCACAACTTAGAGAAGAAGGATACGAATTTGAAGTCGTAGAAATCCCTGTAATAAGCGAATAAACCGATAAAAATAACCGCCTATGATTAGGCGGTTATTGCTATTTGTAATCAAAAATTGCTCTGTAAAAAATATTTTAAAAAGGGGGTTGACATATATATAAAACAATGATATAATATATTTAGCTAATAAAAAGCACCCCCACAAGGCATAGACAGTTTGGCGACTGACTACGCCTCTTAATCAAACAGATGGCTTCAACATCTGAATGACTTAGTGAGAATGCTATTTACGTGTTGCGGTGTAATGATTACATTACATTATAGCACTTATAATAGAACTTGTCAAGCCTTTCAGTTACGTTGCGGTGTCTGGGAGGCTTGTCTTTTTGCCTTATGGTAAGGCTATTTATTAGTTTCACTTCACAGAAACTTGAAAACTTAATAAGCAAATGCAACTGAGCCGAGCAATCTTGGTCTAACTGGAAGATGACGGACTAATCGCGCCATGACTACCTGCCACACGGTCAATACATTCTTTGCCTTGACGAGATGTCAACGTAAGAAAAGGTACGAGCGCGGACTACAGTAGATGTAAATAATTACTGGTGACTACTGTGGGAACAAGATCAGCGGTTACGGCGAAATAATTACCCGTAAAGTCGCGGAGTAGGTATAGAAGGAAACGACTATATTGAAACGCTTCGGTGCTCATCACACTAAGACAATATACTATATATCTTTTGAGGTTGCATTTATGCGAAATATTATTGAATATAACAAGTACTCAGAACACTTTCTTGCGCTCTGAGTAGTTGTTATATCATTGAGGGTGGGAGATGGGATTCGAACCCACGGTCTTCGGGACCACAATCCGACGCTTTAACCAGCTAAGCTACACCCACCATATAAATAAAAACGAAGCTCTCCATTACTATGGAGTCATATAACGGAGAGTTTCGGAATGGCGCGCCTTGCTGGATTCGAACCAGCGGCTTACTGCTTAGAAGGCAGTTACTCTATCCAGCTGAGTTAAAGGCGCACAGACAAATATAGCAGCTAAAGCTGCTAACAAATGGAGCGGGTGATGGGAATCGAACCCACGTGTTCAGCTTGGAAGGCTGACATTCTACCATTGAACTACACCCGCATGGCGTTTCAACAGAAAATATTGTATCATAACAAGAGGGAAAAGTCAATAGCACAATCGAAAAACAGTCACATTGACTAAAATTTTGCGGCGGTTATACTTGTGCAAAGTCAAAATGCCGATTAACAAAAGAAAGGCGAAATTCCTTTCAAAAAAATGTCACAAAATCGCGTTATGTATCGTCTAATAAATATGAAAGCCAATTTATGCGTTTGCCCGAAAGTGACAATATTGTAATTTAAAAGTCATGTTAATGTCATGTTTATGTTGTATGATAGTAAATACAGTGTTGGAGCAGGAGATCGCTTACGGGAAAAAGCAACAAAAAAAGCTGATAACAAGCGGGATTATCTAACGCGGACATAGTATTTGTCCGATAGCAAGTTAAAAGTGCAACCGAAATATTGACAATGCTTTGTCAATATTGTATTATAATATTGTCACGCTTTTTGCACTGTGCTTCACAGCCGAAAAATCACGGCTGACAAGGCGTCACACAAAAGCGGCGCCGAGGCAATGTAATGTTAAAATAAAAAAATATATCTGAGCCTGCGTCTTTTTGGCTGTTTAAAAACACTAATAAGTGTGGGCTGTTAACAATTATAAAAAATAAGAACAAAAGATGATCTGTGAGGTTGTGTTCAAAATGAAAAACAAAGCCAAGGATCAGTGCGGAAGAAGGGGCGAAAGGATATTCAGCAATATCTGCGTACTTCCGAGCTTTCTGGGCGTAATGCTCTTTTTTCTCGTTCCCTTCTGCATTGTGATATACTATTCTTTAATAAACAACCCCGTACTGAAGGACTTTGTGGGAATTGAGAACTACACAAAGCTTTTCAGCAATGCGGCGTTTATCAAGGCAGCTAAGAATACAGCGTTTTTCTCGCTGGTATCTGTTCCCCTTGCGGTGATACTTTCTCTCGGACTTGCGATGCTCCTTGAAAGGAACATACCCGGAAAGAGCATATTCAGGACATTCTTCCTGAGTCCGCTCATGGTGCCTACAGCTTCGGTAGTCCTTGTATGGCAGGTCCTCTTCCATAACCACGGAACAGTAAACCAGATAATCGAGGCCTGCGGCGGACATTCCATAGACTGGATAAAGTCGGCTTACGGACAGGTAGTTATAATATGTATGTTCCTGTGGAAAAACTTAGGCTACAACATGATACTCTTCATGGCTGCGCTGTGCGCCATACCCCGTGATATAATCGAGGTCGCCGATCTTGAGGGCGCAGGAGCATGGTACAAGTTCATACATATAAAGCTGAGGTATCTTTCGCCGACCATACTTTTCGTGCTGATACTTTCCATGATAAACTCCTTCAAGATATTCCGCGAGGTATATCTCCTGACGGGAAATTATCCGCAGGACAAGCTGTATATGCTTCAGCACTTCATGAACAACACCTTCAACAGCCTTGATTATCAGAAGCTTTCGGCGGCAGCTGTGCTGCTTGCGCTTCTTATGATAGTCATTATGGCGGCTCTCCTCATTGCGGAGAATATCTTCGGAAAGGATGTGGAGAGCTGATGAGAAGAAGCTTATTCGGTATGCGGAACAGGCGGAGGATATTCAACGGCTTCGTGCTTGTATTCATACTGCTTGCGGCACTGATGTTCCTTATGCCGACGGTGCTCACCATTGCCAATTCGTTTATGACGTCCAGTGAGATATCCGCCAATTACGGTGCCATGTTCTCGAATATGACCGAAAAGAAAAAGGTGTTCATCGCTGAAAATGTCAACCTGAAATTCATTCCCGACAAGGTCACATTCGACCAGTACAAGGCGGTGCTGATACAGAATTCGGATTATCTCATGAAGTTCTGGAATTCCGTGATACTCACAGTTCCGATAACAGTGTTCCAGATACTCGTGGCGATACTTGCCTCATACGGCTTTTCGAGATATCCGAGCAAATTCAAGAGCATCATCTTCTTTGCGTATATCATACTCATGATAATGCCCTATCAGGTAACGCTGGTGCCTAATTTCCTTGTTGCGGACAAGCTGAATATGCTCGATACGAGAAAGGCGATCATACTTCCCGCCGTATTCTCGCCGTTCAGCATATTCCTGCTGACAAAGGTGATGCGAAGGATACCGATATCCTACGTTGAAGCCGCAAAGCTCGACGGAGCAAGCGAGCTTAAAATACTGACCAAGATATATATGCCCCTGTGCAAGGGCGCTATAGTATCAATAGCGATGCTTGTTTTCATAGATTACTGGAATATGGTGGAACAGCCTATAGTGCTCATGAAAAACAATGCGCTCCATCCGCTGTCGGTATTTCTCTCAGAGATAAATACGGGAGATATAGGACTTGCCTTCGCGGTGGGAACGGTATATATGATACCCACGGTGCTGATGTTCCTTTACGGTGAGGATTACCTCATAGAGGGAATAACCTATTCGGGCGGCATCAAGGGCTGATACAAAGAGAAATATACATAAACAACAGCTATTCTTTCGTAAGGAGCATAGATATGAACGAAACAAAAGAAGTTAAGGATATACTTGCGGAAAAAGACGAAAAAGAAAAAATGTCTCCCGCAAGGAGAAGAGAGCTGATAAAGACACTCATTATTATATTCCTTTCAATAATGCTCGTGCTCACTTTCTTCTCGAATACGATAATGAACAAGTCCCTTGCCGAGATAACTACCGAGTCGGTAGGCTCGGGAAAGCTTGTTGAGCGCATAAAGCAGACGGGCTATGTCGAGTCCAATCAGAACTATGAGGTAATGATAGACGGCGGCAGGACTATCGAATCCGTAAAGATCAAGTCCGGACAGGAGGTAAAGAAGGGCGACGTTCTTTTCACTGTCAATACTGTCAGCAATGAAGCCCTCGAAACAGCAGAGGAGAACCTTGAGGCTGCAAAGCTGGCCTACGAGAAAAATCTCCTTAAAGTCGAGCCTGCGGATTACACAAAGGACAATCAGAAGATAAGGATACTCCGCGACGAGCTTAACACCCTTATCTCAAAGAGAGACGCCGCAAAGGCAAACGAGGGCAATGTGGCAGCTGCAAAGGAAGCATTCAAGAACAACAGCGCCGAGCAGAAAAAGCTTGAGAATGAGGTCGCAAATATCTCTGAAGCAGTAAGAGCCATAGATGCGGACGATTACTCCGAGGCAAGCATTGAGCTGATAGGCGACCTTGCTTCGCTGTATACAGCCTACAGCAACGCCGAGGGAAAATATACGGCAGCCCGCGAGGCTTATGAAAAAGCAGGCGAGAGCGGCGAGGGTGCAGAACGCGCAAAGGCAGATGCGGACGCTGCGGAAGCAGACAGAAATACCGCAAAGGATGCCTACGAGCAGTCAAAGAAAACTATCCGCGACGGCCTCGTTTCGAGAATGAGCGAAGCCAGCAGCAGGATAGATGAGCTCAAGGCTGCCATAGAGGAGTACAACTCAGAACACAGCGGCGAAAAGGAAGAAAGCTACGAGTCCCTCGCTGAGTCTGTAAAGACCAAGCAGAACGAGCTCGAAGAGGCTATAATCGACCTGGACAAGACAAAGAAAACCAACTCAAAAACAGAGCAGTCAGAGGCTCTCGACCTTCAGGCAGAGAAAAAGGCACTGGACAAGCTTCAGGAAAAGTATGACAAGCTCAAGGCAGACTCTGAGTCCACGGAGATAAAATCGAAATATGACGGCGTTGTGAGCTCGGTAAACGTAAAGCTCGATGAAAAGGTCACCGAGGGAAGTCCCGCAGCTGTAATAGATATCATCGACGAGGGCTACACCATAAGGCTCGAGGATATCGACGCCGAAAAAATAAAGAAGATAAAGGTCGGCGCAGAGGCCGAGATAACGAACAACTACAGAGGCGACGTAAGCGCTGTTCTCAAAGAAATAAAGAACAGCACATCGGGTTCGAGAAAAAAGACTCTTGTATTCTCCGTTACGGGAGAAGTAAATTCCGGAGACAGACTTGAGCTCTCGATACCCTGCGGAAGCGGCACATACGACGCTATAATCCCGAGAAGCGCACTCTGCGGTCCTTTGTCCGAGCCTTACGTGCTTGTTGTCAGCTCAAAGAATACCCCTCTCGGCAACCGCTACTATGCGGAAAAGCTCAGCGTTAACGTGGAAGCTGAGGATGAGATCTCTTATGCAGTTTCAGGCGGCCTCAACAGAGGAGATTACGTTATAACGGCTGCAAGCAAATTAGTTGAACCGGGGGATCAGGTCCGCATGAAGGATAAATAAGGCGGTGCTGACCCTATGAGGAACAGATACAAATTCGGACAGATGATAATTGCGGCTCTTAACGCCGCAGCCATCATCGGAACTGTCATACTTACGGCAGCAGGCGGCAGTGAAGCCGCCTCCCGGAAATACAACTTCACCGCTGAACGCACTGAAAAGGGCAGCAAGTACGATTACGGACAGGTAAGCTGCTTTTTCGGCGATGACGCGGGCTTTGACAGGAATTCCGCTGAGGGCGTGAAAAATCAGGTGTACAGCGCTCTGAAAAATGTTTCGGTCATACCCGAAGAGGGCGAGGAAATGGTCTTTCACGCATACAGCGCCGAAGCGGGAACTGCCGTGATAAACGGCGACAGAAAAGGTCAGAGCGAAGCGAGGGTCACGGCTGTCGGCGGTGATTTCTTCCTGTTCAGAGGCTTCACCCTTCTTGACGGTTCGTTCTTCTCCGACGGCAACTTGCTGAAGGACGGGGCTGTCATCGACAAGGAGCTTGCATGGCGCTTGTACGGCTCTGTGGATATTGCGGGAGAAAAGATATATATATACGGCTCGGAGCTGTATATTTCGGGAGTTATAGATACTCCCTCCGACAAGCTCGAAAAAAAGAGCGTGGACGATACACCGAGAGCCTATATTTCCTATGAAGCTGCGGGGCCGATATTCGGCACTGTTTCTTCGGATACATGGGACGGCGCGGAAGCAAGGCAGCCCGAATTCAGCGAGGTCACCTGCTATGAATGCGTTATTCCCGAACCTGTTGAGCATTTCGCTTATAATACGGTAAAAGGACAATTAGCCGATATGTATAAGGGAAGTATCAGCATTGTAAACAACTCGGAGCGCTTTCTACCTTCAAAGAGGGCAAAGGCTCTGAAAAAGCTTGACCGCTATATCATCAGAAATGATGATATAGTATATCCGTTCTGGGAGAATGCTTCAAGACTGGCAGAGATCAGGCTTTCATTCATTTACGGAGCACGCAGGCTGCTCCTTGCAATACCGCTCATAACTTTTATATGTATGCTTGCATTGGCATATAAATGGTTCAGGCAAAACAAAAAAGCTCTGAGGGACGCCATAGAGAGGTTCTTCTCGTCAAAGATGAGAAAGCTGAGAGAAAAAAACAAAAAGGCGGAAGATATCAGAGAAGAAAGCTCAGAAAAAGAAAGTGAGCAAACAAAAGAAAGTTAATAATAAAAAAGAAAAAGAGGTAATTTATGAAAAAGACAGTTTTTAAAAGAGCAGCTGCGATCGCATCGGCTCTTGCATTAGTGACAGGCTCTGCCGTATCATGCAGCGGCAAGAAGGCGTCGAATCCCACAAAGTCCAACGACGCAAAGCAGCTTATGTCAGGCTCGTACCGTGCAGTGGAAATGGACACGGATATCGGATATGTGGATTCCATGTACAGGGTCGATGAGAACACGATCTTACTGCTCGGATATGATTATGAAAATAAAGAGCAGAAAATATACAAGGCTGACAATGATTTCGCAAATATCGAGGAAATAGAGTTCAATGTGGGCGAAACAGCCGATAATGTCGATGTAAGCATGAATTCTGCGGTATCTTCCGACGGAGATATCTATGTAATGGCTGCATTCACGGATTACGCCGACATAGAGAGACCTGATTTCGATTCTCCCGATTTCGATTACGAAACCTTTGACTTTGAAAAGTATCAGGCGGAGATAGAGGAAAAAGCAAAGTACAGCAATAAGCTCTATGTTCTTGACCTCGACGGAAAGGTCAAGCTCGAAAAGGAGATCACGGGACTTGATGAATACGCCGAGGAGAGCGACGATTATTACGGCAAGATGAACGGCAGCACGGTACAGGTAGGAAATATCATCCCCTGCGGCGGCGGAAAGGCTATAATTTCTGTTTACACAGGCATGGGCGAGACATACCTCAGCCTCGATGCAGACGGAAATATCAAAGAAAAGCTGGATATGCCCGACTTAAGTTATGTTTACGCTATGACACAGATAGATGAAAAGACTCTTGCTGTAAGCGGTGCTTCAGATAACGGCATGAAGATCGTTTTTACGGATATCGAGACCTTGAAGCCTACAGGCGAAGAGCTTAAGGGCGATTACTCAAACGAGGCTTTCAACGGCACTTTCTTTGCGGGAAGCGGAGATTATAAGCTCTATTCGTCAGGCTCAAAGGGACTTTACGGCATAAAGGCTGACGGCTCCAGCGACGAGATCGTAAACTGGCTCGATTCGGACCTCGGCGACGGATATGTAAGATCGCTCATTACTATGGATAACGGCGACTATGTAGTGCTCTACTATGATTATTCTGGCTCAAAGAGTTCAGGCAGCACATTCTACAGACTCACACAGCGTGACGCTTCAGAGCTTGAAAATACAAAGGTCATCACTATCGCATCTCTCAGCGGAGACTGGCAGATAAGAGATCAGGTATCAAAGTTCAACAAGTCACATGACGGTGTGCGCTTCAAGATAGTTGATTACAGCCAGTATGACAGATATGATGAAGAAAAAGAGACATATGTACAGGGCGCGGCAAGCGAGCTCAAGAAGGACATCATCTCGGGCAATGCTCCCGATATGGTATTCGGAAACGATAACGCCCTCACAAAGAGCCTCGGCAGAAAGGGTGTATTCGTTGACCTCTACGAGCTGCTCGACAAGGACTCCGACCTCAAGAAGGAAGACATCATGCCAAATATCCTCAAGGCCTGCGAAGTAAACGGCAAGCTCCTTTCAATTGCGGATTCATTCACACTTGAAACCGTCATCGCAAAGAAGAAGAATTTAGACAAGGACAGATGGAGCGCAGACGAGCTCATCGAAGCATACAACAATCGTCCCGACAAGGATATGCACCTTTACGGAATGGATACAAGAGATTCGGTAATGGAGCTTCTTGTATACACATTCTACAGCCTTATAGACTTTGAAAAGAGCGAATGTCACTTTGACGATCCCGAGTTCAAGAAACTCCTCGGTTTCATGGACAGCTTCGAGCCCGGTCAGGAGTTTGACAACTATGAAGATCCCGAAGCTCAGGCATACTATGAGGAAATGGATAAATACTACGGCAATACGGCATTAAAGAACGACAAGGTGCTTATCACCTCACTTTACATATACGAGCCGCAGGAGCTTGTAACAACTCTCAACGGCGAACTCAAGGGCGAGGATATCAAATTTGTGGGATATCCTTCCGATGAGGGACAGGGCTCTATGATGTCGCTCAGCTCTTCGTTCTCAATTCTCGAAACATCCGAAAACAAGGATCTCTGCTGGGAGCTCATCAAGGGCAACTTCAAGGAGCTGACCGACGAGGATGAAAAGGAAGGCTATTATCGTAACAGCTTCGGTATGTCTGCTTTAAAGAAGAACTTTGAAAGACAGCTCAAGAAGTGCATGAGCAAGCCTTACTACTATGACGAAAACGGCAAGAAGCAGGAGTATGACTATACATACTATGACGATAAGGGCGAAAATGAGATAAAGGTAGATCCTCTTTCTCAGGAGCAGATCGACTTCCTTTCCGATTACATTACAAACACAACAAAGGTAATTGGAGCTTTGGATCCCGATATCGAGTCGATAGTTGAGGAAGAGATCACAGCTTACATAAAGGGCGAAAAGACTGCCGAGGAAGCAGCAAATCTCCTCCAGAGCCGTATCTCGCTCATCCTCAGCGAGCAGAGCTGATAAAACTGTTTGGAAAAATAATTACAACCTCCTTAATAAAGGGCACTGCCGAAGCAAAAGCGGCGGTGCCCTTTTGCTTTGCGCTTTTTATTGGTCAGCAGCTTCTATTGACAAAAAACGTCAGAGATGTTATAATAACCACATTAATATACCTTTAGGGAGATACTGAAATAATGGATAATAAGTATGAAAACAACAGCGTTCAGCTCAGTCGGGCTGTGCTTTTCATCAGGGTAAGATATGTCTAAGCGCCTGAGGATTTTTATTGCGGCAGGCGCACCTGTCCTTGCTGCGGTCATATTGCTGCTCAGAAATTATATAATAGGCCTGAAAAGATTTTTCCCCGAATGTTCATTTCACAGGCTGACAGGATACTGGTGTTCGGGCTGCGGAAATACGCGAAGTGTGGAGGCGCTGCTCCACGGGCATATATTCACCGCAATAAGGAATAATGCCACTATGCCGTTTTTGAGCCTGCTTCTGATACTTCTTTACTTTGAAAATCTCGGAGCTCTTTTCGGCAGGGATATAAAACTCCTGCCGAGAAAATGGCTTTTCTGGGGACCTGTAATAGGAATATTCATCGTTTACTTTATAGTAAGGAATTTTATCCCTGTTCTTGCCCCGATATCTTAATAAAGCTCCTGCAATTGCGGGAGCCTTTTTTTGCAAAAAAAGGTGACAAAGCTGTTTTTTTGTGGTATAATAATTAAGTATTACCATTATTCGGAGTGTGAAAAATGAATAAATATAAAAAACTGGTCTTTAATACGGGCATATTCGCAATAGGTGCATTCGGATCAAAAATACTCATAATCCTTCTTCAAAGGCTTTATGCACATTATATAGACCCCGTAAACAACGGCGACAGGGAGCTCCTTGAGACCATGTTGTTGTTTATGCAGCCTGTGTTTACATTCGCATTGCAGGAGTACCTTATCCGTTTCGGACTTGACAAGGACTACGATAAGCATGAGGTGTTCACAACATCGGGCGTGATAACGCTGACGGGAATGATACTCATGGCGGTGATAGTGCCCTTCCTGCACAATATTCCTGTTTTCGACTTCCTGAAGGGCTACAGGATACTGTTCATACTTTATGTTACCATGTCGTCGCTGCGAATGCTGTGTCAGAATTTTGTCCGTTCAAGGGACATGGTCAAGCTTTTCTCGCTGGACGGCATACTTGCCACTCTTACATTCTTCCTGTTCAATATCCTGTTCATACTGTGGCTCGGAATGGGCGTAAAGGGCTTCCTGCTGTCGGTAATACTCTCAGACAGCTGCTCAGTGGTGTTCCTTTTCATTGCGGCAAGGCTCAGGGTTTTTATTGGCGCGGAGTACTTCAATAAGGCGCTCGCAAAGGAAATGATGAGATTTGCGGCGCCTCTTATCCCCACCATAGTAATGTGGGCGGTGACCTCTCTTTCCGACAAGCTTTTCATCAAGCAGATGCACAGCGACTACCATGAGCTTGGCAAGGAGGCTGTAAGTGTATACAGCTTTGCCAACAAGATACCGAGTCTTATCTCCATTGTTTCGACCATATTCTTTCAGGCGTGGAGTATGTCTGCCATAACCGAAAGCAATTCCGCGGACAGGAACAAGTTCTACGGAAAAGTGTATTCCGCATATGAAGCCATGATGTTTGTGGCGGCGGCAGGACTTCTCGTCATTATCAAGCCCGTTACCTCATTCCTTGTGCCTGCGGACAAGTATGTACAGTATTCGGACGTGTACATTTACACTCCTATACTTGTTGTTGCGGTAGTATTCATGTGCTTTGACCAGTTCCTCGGAAGCATCTATTCGGCTATCAAGCAGCCGCAGAATTCTTTCTGGACGGCTCTTGTTGCCTGCGGAGTAAATATCCCCATGAACTTCTTCCTCATACCCGTATGGGGCATACAGGGAGCGGTAGTCGCAACTCTCCTGAGCTATCTCATATGCTTCTGGGCGCGTATAATCGACGCAAGATACTATGTACCCTTCCGCTTTGACGGCGTGAAGAACCTTCTTAACATGATAGTTCTGCTTGCAATGGGCGGACTGATGATAGCAGATGTCAAGCTTTACCCCTTATGGGCGCTGATACTTGCTTCTGTTGTGGTCGCTCTCAATTACAAGGCGCTGATTGTAACGGTGAACAAGCTTCTTAAGAAAGCATGATATTTCATTCAAGCCATTGAGCTGTGAAACCGCAGCTTCGTATACTGAATAAAAGGAGGGCTAAATATGCCGACACCACACAACAATGCAAAGAAAGGCGATATCGCCAAAACAGTTCTCATGCCGGGAGATCCGCTGAGAGCAAGATTTATCGCCGAGAATTATCTTGAAGCTCCCGTGTGCTACAACGAGGTAAGAGGTATGCTCGGATTTACGGGCACATACAAGGGAGTTCCCGTTTCCGTGCAGGGAAGCGGCATGGGTATGCCTTCCATAGGTATATACTCATGGGAACTTTTCAACGAGTATGATGTTGAGAACATAATCCGCGTAGGCACGGCAGGAAGCATTGCGGACAATGTATCGCTCCGCGACGTAGTCATAGGAATGAGCGCGAGCACTAATTCCGCTTATGCTTCACAGTACAGACTTCCCGGTACTTACGCTCCCACAGCTTCGTGGAAGCTGCTCTCGGCTGCGGTAAAGTCCGCAGAGGAACAGAGAAGCCGCTTCCATGTGGGAAATATCCTTTCCAGCGACACCTTCTACGACGACGCAAACAGCCTTGCGGACTGGCAGAAAATGGGAGTGCTGGCAATAGAGATGGAAGCCGCAGCGCTTTATATGAATGCAGCAAGGGCAGGGAAGAACGCCCTCTGCATACTTACGGTATCGGACTGTCCCCTTAAGGGAGAATCCACGACAGCCGAGGAGCGTCAGACGACTTTCAGGAGCATGATGGAGATTGCACTTGAGACTGCAATTAAGGTTAAATAATTAAGATAAATAAAATTATACAGAAATTAATTGTATTTTAAGATTACTTTAAGACTATTTTAAGGTTGGAATTGTATATTATAAATGGATTAAGTAATCCCCCAATTCCCCTTCTATATTTATTCATTTCATTTGTTTAGGCTATGCATTCGTATGCATAGCTTTTTACTTTATACGGGTGTCATTGACATTTATGGGACTGTATGGTATAATGATTAAAATAATTCGGCACAAGGAGGCTGCTATGGATAATAACAATACAGATCAGAATGTTGATTACGGCGGTTATGATAATACAGATCCTCAGGCGGGCGGAACGCCTCAGGAAAATCAGTCTGTAAACGGTGCTCCACAGCATTATACACAGCCTCAGGGAGCTCCGCCTCAGTACGGTCAGCCCCCAATGGGAGGCTACCCTCAGCAATACGGTCCTCCTCCGCAGTACGGTCAGCCTTACGGAGGCTATCCGCCGCCGCAGTATGGACCGCAGCCGTATTACAATCAGCCGTACGGCGCTTATCCGCCTCCCGTGCCCGCCCCGTTTGACCCGAGGAACCTACAGCCCAAGGAAAAGAGTTCAGCCTTCGGCATAGCCTCTCTTGTTATGGGGATACTTGCGGTGCTCGGCGGCATTTGTATTTATGTGGGAGCGGTCCCGTTTGCCTTTCACGGCATCATATTCGGTATCATCGGAATGGTTACCAAGAGCGGAAAGAGCTTTGCCATAGCGGGACTTATCCTCAGTATATTCGCACTTGTGGGCGGATATATTATATGGGACGTTCTGCTTACAAGCGCAGGCTACGACGGTATATGGGACTTCATGACCAACTGATACGTTCAAAAAATAAGAATATAAAAAGGCGCAGCAGCTCCCGCAGGGAACTGCTGCGCCTTTTCATGGGGAAAGGGGAAGAGGATCAATCCTCGTTGGTTTTTCTTGATTTTTTGAACCTGGACTTCTGTCCGAGGTTGAGTGATATAGTGAGTATCTTGTCTGATTTGAAGAGCTTCAGAGCGAAGAACATCACTACTGCGAAGAATATTATCTGATAAATCAGACCGCCCCAGAATTCAGCGTAATTGCCGAACATCAGGTTTGGCATGGCTGTGAATGTGTGGGTGAAGGGTATTGCCCATATTATCAGCTTTGCAGCTGTCGGCAGAGAATTTACATCGGCAAGGAGCGTTACTATCCATGGAATCATTACCATCATCATTATGGGAAGCAACATAGTCTGTGCCGATTTTGAATCGTTTACCAGTGCGCCGAGGATGATTGATATGGCAAGGCATATCATTATTGTAATGAAGAGCTGAACTCCTATGAGCAGATAATCCGCTGCTCCGAGAGTAAGCCCGAGCTGTCTCATGGCGTCGCCCGATGAAAGCATTGAGGATACGGACTCCTTGGCGTTGTCAACGGTATCCGCAGGCAGAGCGGAAGTGATATCCGAGGTCATAGAGCCCATCATGCCCTTTGTGTAGGACGAAAATCCTATCATCATAACTCCTGCATTGAGGAGAGCAGCGATCGCTGCCGCAAGCATTTTTGCCGTTATGACCGAGCCTCTTGAAACAGGAGCCGAAAGCAGAGTTTCGAGAGTCTTGTCTATCTTTTCGTTTGATATCGAAGCTATCAGTGACTGTGAAGTCATCATTATGAGTATCAGCACTACCATAGGGAGCAGCATATTCTGCATGAGCATCTTTCCCGATATGAAGGAAAGAGAAACCTCCGCAGACTTATCTGCGACTACCGTATGCTCCTTTACTGTGAGCGGAGCTTCGATAGTACCGAGGTCTTCCTTTGAAATACCCTGCTGCTCCGCAAGCTTCAGCGAAACATAGCCGTTCAGCAGTGATACCGTGCCGTCAGTGCCGCCTGTCATGCTGCTGAAAGCCGACAATGATCTGAGCTTGCCGACGGAAAGTATCTCGGGCTTTTTTCCGCTTAGCACCGCCTCGGAGAAGCCCTGAGGTATGATAACGAAACTTTTGATGTCCTTCTGCTTTCTGAAAGCCTCCGCGTAATCATCGCCGGTGACGGTGATGCTGCTTATCTCGGTGCCGTTTGACCTGAAGTAGCTGAGCATCTCATTGGTAAAGTCGGTATTGTCCATATCACAGATATTGATCTTCGGGTTTGCCGCGTCGCTAACGATCTCATTCGTAGCCGACTTCATGACATTTCCCATAAGAAGGAATATTGCGAGGATGAAAACCAGTGATATGAGCATCTGCTTGTTTATGAGTTCCGAGAGCTCCTTTTTGAGAAGGTTAATGAACTTCATTCTCGTTCACCACCCTTTCAAATACCTGTTCGAGGTTAGGCGCGTCATAGCGCTGTTTGAGCTCGTCCGCCCTGCCCTTTACCATAAGGTGACCCTTTGATATGATGCCGATACGGTCGGAAACGAACTCGATCTCGAGCATATTATGTGATGAGAGAAGGAAGGACATACCCTCTTCCTCTGCAAGCTTTTTTATCATTTTGCGTATCTCGATAGCGTTGAGCACGTCGAGACCGCTTGTAGGCTCGTCGAGTATGGCGAGCTTCGGCTGAGTCATTACCGCTCTCGCAAGCAGCAGCTTGCGTATCATGCCGCGGCTGTATGAGCCGATCTTGTCATTGAGCCTGTCCCCGAGCCCACATATATTCTTTGCGCGTTCAACATAGGCGTTGAGCTTATCTATGTCGGTGGTGAACAGACCTGCCATGAATCTCAGGTATTTTATACCTGTCATCTGTTTGTATGCACCTGCTTCATCGGGGAGGTAGGTGATCGCTTCCCTTACTTTTTCGGGAGCCTTTAGTATACTGTGTCCTGCCACTATGGCGTCGCCCGATGTCGGTGTCAGGAGGGTGGATATCATACGGATAGTAGTTGTCTTGCCTGCGCCGTTGGGACCGATAAGAGCAAATATCTCTCCCTCGCCTATATCAAAGGAGATCTTGTCCACAGCAAGCACCTTTGAGTACTGCTTTGACAGCTCCTTTACTTCTAAAACATTTGCCAAGATATCTCTCCTTTAATAATTGTGGAGTTGTATTTAAACGCTTAGTATTTCTGATATTATAATACCACAAAATGTACAAAAAGTCAATACAAAACGTAGAAACGAACCCAAATTTTACAGTTTTTTAATATTATGGAAACACTTTTCCGAAAAGGTGAAAATCAGGTGAAAAAAATTGGAGAAGTTTACAGTTTGAACAGGCCTGCTTTGTACAGCTTTATCATAAAAACGTATCATTAAGCTAAATCAAAACAGGTAAAAGATATTATTTATATTTCCGACACAGCAGTTCCTTGACATTACGGAATAAATTTGATATACTAACTTTAATAGATGATCGCGGCTTTGCAAGCTGTCTGTGCACATAATTCCCGAGGCAGGGGACGTGCGCTTTTTTATTTGTCAGGCGGCGGAAAATGGCTGTGATAAGCGGAAAGGAGATGAAGCACCATGAAAGGTCCGATACGCAGGATAGCTGCGGCAGCAGCGGCTTTGCAGCTTGCTTTTGCGGCTGCGGCTCCCGTATGTGTCCGAGGAGCCGAAAATTCGGCAGCTGCGGATTATTACAGTATAGAGCCTTTTGACAGCGGACTTCTCTCCTTCAGCGAGTATTACGACCTGTATTCGGGGGAAGTACGCCCTGAAAGCGAGATAATTCTTGATAAAGATGACATTTCCGAGATAGTGAGCGGAGATATTACCACGGGCAGCTTTACCTCCGATGACGGTGAGCAGCGTGATAACGTCATTCTCTGGAACAGTGCCGACGGAAGCGTGGTTTTTGAGCTTGATGTCCCCGAAACGGGAAACTACTGCATCTCCGCGGATTACTGCCCCATGCTGTCGGGAAGCCCCGATATCGAGCTTAAAATGGAGATAGACGGAAAGCTCCCCTATGATACGGCTTCCCGTATGACTCTCGGAAGAGTATGGACGGACGAGCATGAGATATACACTGATATACGCGGAAATCAGGTGCGCCCATCACAGGTGCAGCGAACTATGTGGAAAAGCTCGGTATTCGGTGATGCTGACGGACTTTTCAGCGAGCCGCTGTTCTTTTGCCTTGAAAAGGGCAGGCATGAGCTCCGCATAAGCTCCGAGAGAGCACAGCTCGCCATTGACAGTATAAAGCTGTTTTCTCCCGAGGAGATGCCGGCCTACAGCGAATATGCCGCTTCTGCGGAGACTTCCGTTACAGTTGAGGGAACACCCTCGGCGCTGTTCAGGATAGAGGGAGAAAACGCCCTGTACAAGTCCGACCCTACTCTTTACCCCACCTATGACAACAGCAGCTACCTTGCTTCCCCTGCCGATCCGCGGAAAATGGTGTACAACACCATTGGCAGCGGAAGCTGGAAAAAGGCTCTGCAAACGGTGACATGGGAGATACCCGAGGAGACTATCGGCTCGGGCGGCTGGTATAAGATAGGAATAAAGGCACGTCAGGATCAGATACGCGGCTTTGACTCCAACAGGCGCGTATATATAGACGGGAAGGTTCCGTGCAGGGAGCTTGACCGCGTTGAGTTCGCCTATGATACCGACTGGTCAGTAGTCACGCCAAAAAGCGGCGGCGAGGATATATATGTATGGCTAAGCGGCGGGATGCCCCACACTATAGCCCTTGAAGCCGTTACGGGAGATATCGGTGAGTATCTCCGCAGACTTGAAGGCGTGATAAAGGAGCTTAACGCTTACTACCGAAAGGTACTGATGATAACAGGCCCTTCACCTGATAAATACACTGATTATTACGTACACGAGAAGATACCCGAGCTTGTTGACAGGTTCGGCAGCATATCCTCCGAGCTCAGAGATATACAAAACGGCATAGAGGAGCTCTCGGGCAGTAAGGGCACGGAAGCCGCTGCCCTTGAGAATATGGCGGTCATACTTGACAAATGCACGGCAAAGCCTCTGCGGATACCGTCCTATCTCAGCCAGATCAAGGACAGTATCACATCACTGTCCGCATGGATGAGAGACAACCGCGACCAGCCCCTTGAAATAGACTATATCGAATTCGCATCTGCCGACAGGGAGTTCTCGGACTGCGATGAAAAGCTGGGAAAGTCACTGAAATTCGGATTTGATGCCTTTATCGGCTCGTTTTTCGAGGACTACACCACTCTTTCCGACGTTGAGAACGAGGAAGCTATGGAGGTATGGGTCTCCCTCGGACGGGATCAGGCACAGGTCGTAAAGGAAATGACGGAAAACCGCTTCATGCAGGAAACGGGAATACCTGTTTCCGTGAACCTTGTCACAGGAGGAGTACTGGAAGCTTCTCTTGCAGGCAAAGGCCCTGATGTTGCGCTTTTCCTCGGGGGAGAGTTCCCCGTGAACCTTGCCGCCCGTGATCTGCTTGTGGATATATCGCAGTTTGACGACTTTGAAGAGGTAAAGGGACGGTTTCAGAAGAACGCCATGACCCAGTACACCTACAACGGCGGCTGTTACGGACTGCCTGTGAGCCAGTCCTTTCCCATGATGTTCTATCGCACGGACGTACTCACGGAGCTCGGCATATTTTCGCCTCCCGAGTCATGGTCGGAGCTCAGGGATATGCTCCCTGCGCTGCAAAGGAACTATATGTCCGCGGGACTTGTCCTTCCGCCGAATAATATATCCCCCGCAACGGAAACGGGACATACATTTGCGATGCTCCTGCTGCAAAAAGGGCAGAACTACTACAATGCCGACCTTACCGCCTCTGCGCTTGACTCTATAGAGGCGGTGCAGTCCTTTGAGGAGTGGACGGATTTCTACACGGACTACTGCTTCGAGCAGACCTATGATGCGTTCAGCCGTTTCAGGACAGGCGAATATCCCATAGTTATCGCAAATTACACCTTTTTCAACCAGCTCACGGCAGCTTCTCCCGAAATAAAGGGCTTGTGGGACTTCTGTCCCGTCCCCGGCACGGAGAGAGCCGACGGAACGATATCTCATGCGGCAAATTCAAACGGTGCGGGAGCTGTGATATTCAGCAAGGTGAAAAACAAGGAAAATGCGTGGGAGTTCATCAAGTGGTTCACGGATACGGAGACACAGGTTCAGTACGCTTCGCAGATAGAGGGACTTCTCGGAACTATGGGACGTTTCGACACTGCAAATATGGAAGCCCTCGGGCGTATGTCATGGTCTGATGACGAGCTTGAGAGACTTCGGGCACAGCAGGCGGAGCTTGAGGAGATACCGATAACTCCCGCCTCATATGCGGTGACGAGGAATATAATGAACGCATTCAGAGAGACCATAAACGAGCATAAGAATCCACGTGATACGCTTATATGGTACAACAGGGATATAAATGACGAAATAACGAGGAAACGCAAAAACCTCGGCTTGGATTGAGCCTGTGGGGGCGGATATTATCCGCCCGCTGAAATTGTAGGGAATGCCGTCCTCGGCGTTCCGAAAAATCGGAAAGGAAGTGAGAAAGTGGCAGTTTCGGCAGAAAACATCGGAAAAAGAACAAAAAAAGAAAAGCGCGGTATGCTCTGGCGCGATATAAAGCGCAATAAAGCCTGTTACGGCATGATAGCGCCGTTCATGGTATTCTTCATAGTATTTACGGCAGTACCCGTGCTTATGTCGCTGCCTATGGGCTTCACGGACTTTGACATGGTTCGTCCGCCGAGGTTTGTGGGACTTTCCAACTTCACCACACTTTTTCTTTCTGACAAGATATTCATACGCTCCATAAGGGTGACGCTTATATTTGCGCTGCTTACAGGACCAGTGAGCTATGTGCTGTGCTTTTTGCTGGCATGGATGATAAACGAGATGCACCCGAAGCTGAAAACGCTGTTCACCCTTATATTCTACGCTCCGTCAATGGCTAACGTATATACCGTATGGCAGCTCATTTTCAGCGGAGACATGAACGGTTACATGAACTCTTTCCTCATTAACATGGGTATCATCAACTCTCCCGTGCAGTGGCTCACGGACGGAAGGTACGTCCTCGGCGTTACCATAGCAGTACAGCTGTGGATATCGCTGGGTGCCGGCTTCCTTGCGCTCCGTGCGGGATTTCAGAATATCGACCGCTCCATGTACGAGGCGGGAGCTATCGAGGGTATCCGCACACGCTGGCAGGAGCTTATCTACATCGTTATCCCGTCAATGGGACCTCAGCTCATGTTTGCGGCGGTGATGCAGATAGTAAGCTCGTTTACCGCAGGCACTGTAGCGCAGAACCTTGTGGGCTTCCCGAGTACGGACTACAAGGCGCATACTATAATGACCCACGCCTTCGACTACGGCTGGCAGAGGTTTGAAATGGGCTATGCTTCGGCAATATGCATGATACTGTTCGCTGCAATGTTCCTCTGCAATAAGCTCATCAGCAAGGCACTGGGCAAATATATGGACTGAGGAGGCGAAGCTGTGGCAAATACAGACGTTGCGAAGCTCCGCGCTTCAAACAGACAGGCAGGCAGAAAAGTCGGCGGGAGCATAGGTATATTCATGCTTCTTGCCTTACTGGGACTTTTCATGGTGCTGCCCATATACCTTACCGCAGTCATGTCGGTAAAGCCCGTTGAGGAGCTTTTCGTGTTCCCGCCGAAGCTTTACGCAGTAAGACCTACTCTGGACAATTTCAGGGATATGTTCAGAGTGCTCCATCAGAACCGTGTACCGTTCTCACGGTACGTTTTCAACAGTATATTCGTAACTGTATCGGTAACGCTGCTGCAGTGCTTTTTCTCGTCAATGGCGGCGTTTGTGCTGGCAAAGTGCAAATTCCCCGGAAGCAGACTAATAAACGGCGTAATAGTCATTTCGCTCCTGTATCAGAGCAGCGTAATATACATCATGCAGTACATAGTCATGGCGAAGCTGCACATGATAGACACCTATATGGCGCTTATTTTTCCTGCGGTGGCGTCTCCTATGGGGATATTCCTCATGAGGCAGTCCATAAGTCAGGTGCCCGACTCCGTTATAGAAGCCGCAAAGGTGGACGGCGCAGGACTTTTCCGCATATGCTGGCAGATAGTGATACCCAATCAGAAGCCTGCACTCATGACCCTGATAATATTTGCATTTCAGGGAGCATGGAACATACAGGCAGGCTCTGTGGTATTCAGGGAGGAGTACAAGACTCTGCCCACGGTAGTATCACAGGCTGCGACCTCGGGACTTGCAAGGGCAGGCGTTGCAATGGCGGCAGCTGTGTTCATGCTCGTACCGCCTATAGTCATATTCATGCTGGCGCAGAGGCAGGTCATAGAGACAATGGCACATTCGGGAATAAAAGAGTGATCAGTGTAGGGGCGGATATTATCCGCCCGTAACGGGGAATGATCTATTGACTAATAGTTTAGAGTTTAGAGTTGAGAGTTGACAGTTGTGGTGTCGCCTTCGGCGAAATTATTTAAATAATATGAGCGCAGCGAACACATTAACTCTCAACTCTCCATTCTCAACTTCCCAGATATTCGGCAAAGCAGAATATCGGGCGGTGAAAGGAAGTGAAGCAAATGAAGTCAGAACTGAAAAGATGTATAACGGCATTGTCGGCATTTGCTGCACTTGCTTCTGTGGGTGTATCATCAGCGTCTGCGGCAGGAGTTCCCTCGGAGAGCTACAACTACGACCGCTGGGGAGAGGCTATCCCCTCACAGGCGGGCTATACCGCCGAGAGGACTGTATCGGGCGACGACCTTGAGATAGGCGCTTTTGACGCTCCCTCGGATCTTTTCATAGACCATAACGGCATAATGTACATTACAGATACGGGCAACGACAGGATAATCGCAGCCGACTCCGAGCTGAAAAGTGTGCTGCGCGTCTATGACAGGTTCACCATGCCCGACGGTTCGGAAACAAGGCTCAGCAAGCCTGCGGGAGTATATGTTTCCGCTGCAAACGACTGCCTGTATATAGCCGATACTGAAAATTCACGCATACTCGTCACGGATATGGCGGGAAATGTGCAGACAGAGATAACGAAGCCCGAATCGGAGGTGTACGACAGTAAGCGTACATTCCTGCCGCAGAGAGTTGTTGCGGACAAGGCGGGGAATGTCTATACCGTACTCGGAAATATCACTTCGGGAGCTGCCATGTTCTCTCCCGACGGTGAGTTCATGGGCTTTTACGGCGCAAACCGCGTTGAAGCTACCGCAAAGGTGGTAAGCAACTATTTCAGGAGCCTTTTCATGTCCGACGAGAAGAAAGCAAGGAGGACAAGGACTGTTCCCTCGGGTATCACAAGCTTTGATATCGACGGGGATTTCATATTCACCTGCACCTCTTCCTCAACTCAGTCAACGGATACGGTCAAGAAGCTCAACGCGGCAGGAAAGAACATATTCGCGGACAGGGAACTGTATTTCGGCGACTATAAGCCCGTTTACGACGCCGCGCAGAACAAGACGTATTCCACGGCTCTTGTGGATATAGATATTTCGGCTGACGGCTGCATAAACTGTCTCGATCTCACTACGGGACGTGTATTCCAGTATGACGAGGAATGCAGCCTGCTTTTCATAACGGGAGCTGTTGCAAAGCAGACAGGCGGTTTCGATCAGGCTGCGGCGGTGGAGTCCCTTGACGACAAGATATACGTCCTCGATTCCTCAAAGGATACGGTGACCGTATTCAGGGAGACCTCCTTCGGAAAAGCTGTCCACAGGGCTGCTTCGCTCTACAATGACGGATATTACGAGGAAGCCCTCGGACCGTGGCAGGAAGTTCTCGCAAGGGACGGCAACTACCGCAGAGCCTATGTGGGAATAGCCTCGGCTCTGCTCAGAAAGGGCGATTACAAGGGCGCTATGAAGTACGCAAAGCTTGCGGACGCAGGGGATATCTACAACAAAGCCTTTGAGGGCAGGCGCAGGGAGTTCCTTAAGGAACATTTCACTGTCATAGCGGCTGTTTCTGCGCTATGCATCGCAGCGCTCACAGCTTTGGGAGTATACAGGAAAAAGCGCAGGACTGCGAAAAATACGAATGAAAAGGAGGCAGAGCGGAAATGATGGATCTTACACAGCGTCAATGGGTAAAACACGCGGTGACGCACCCCTTTGAGGGCTTTGAGGATATGCGCTGGAAGAAGTCGGGCTCGCTGAAAATAGCCATGCTCATCGTTCTGCTTCTCTTTTTCGGCGAGATAGCCTACGGACGTCTTTACGGCTTTCAGTTCTATATCTCCTATGATAAGACGTTCAATATAATACCGTACATAGTCCGCAGCTTCGTGCTTTTCGGAGCATGGACAGCAGGCAACTGGGCGGTGTGCACTCTTCTTGACGGAGAGGGAACGCTGAGGAACATCTGCATATACAGTGCCTATGCCCTTATCCCCTATGTGGCGCAGCTTTACATAAACGTGCTGCTGTCACACATACTTGTGCGGGACGAATCGGTATTCATGCAGATCATAGAGATCATCGGAACCTGCTGGACGGTGGTGCTGCTGTTTTCGGCTGTGAAGTCGGTGCATCAGTACACCTTCAGAAAGACCGTATTCGCTGTCCTGCTTACAATAGCGGCAATGCTTATTATGCTTTTCCTGCTCGTGCTTTTCATGTCTCTCGTACAGCAGGTATACATATTCATATCCACGATCTATACCGAGCTCTCCTACAGAGCGCGGGTCTGAAAGGCGCAGGATATGGGAAAAAGGATAAGAAGAACGCTGCTTTGTCTGCTCATTGCGGCTTCAATGGCAGTTTCGGGCAGCGCTTATGCGGAAAGCGAGGAGAGCCCCGCACAGCCGGAGTCGGCTGAGAATACTGACAGGAACGGCGATGCGGAAAAGCCGAAGCGCTCGGAAGCAGTGGAAAAGGCAGAGCTTTCGGCAGCAGATGCGGATAAATACCTCAGAAAGATAGGCAGCAGTGACGGCTATGATATATACTTCAAGAGCAAGGACTTTGACGACGAGCTCTGGGATACCGTCGGCGGCAAGCCAAAGAGCAAAAAGGACTATAATACCGAGCAGCAGGAGATAGCCGACAAGATAGACATACTGGAGAAGGTCGGAGAGCTGGTCGCCATTGACATAAAAAGCGGAAAAGCGGCTGCTTCCTTCAAAAGCGGCAGCAAATGCGATGAGGGAAAGCTCTATGTCAGCGACGCGGGAAGATTTTTCGTGCTGACCGATGAGGATACCTCCAAAGTCATAAGGCTGAGGGAGATAGTCTCTACCCTTGACAGCAGATATGCCTTTATGTCCTCGGACATGAAAACGCTGGAGCTTCTCCGCAGCGATATGAAAGGCACAGACAAGACCTATACCTATGACGGTACTGAGGACGGGAAAAGGGTATACAGGTCCGCAGACGGCGGCTTTGCGTGGCTGACGGCTGACGGCAGTCACTACCTCGGAGCTTTCCGATATGGCGCGGAAAGCGACAAGCTCCGCATGATAGTTGACGACAGGAGCGCTTCTTTCGGTATCGAGAACAAGGAAAACGGCTATATATGGTGGTCATCGCCTCTTGAAGCCTCACAGGACAAAACTGCTACGGGACTTGTTGCGGACGAGCTGCGCTCGTCAAATGTGCTTCGCTACGGCATACCCATGAACCGCTCCGGAAACAATATACTGCGCTCGGGCAGCGATGATGACTGCGTATACAACGTCAGCGATATCGAAAACGGTATCCGCATAATTTACGGCTACAAGGACGCAGGCTTTACCGTACCCGTGGAGTACACCATAGAGGACGATCATCTCAGGGCAAGCGTAAAGGTATCGGAGATAGCCGAGACAAAGCCTGAAAATATAGCCACGGAAATGACAGTGCTGGGCAGCTTCGGCGCGGCATCCGACAATGAGGAGGGCTATTTCGTCATACCCGACGGCTGCGGAGCTCTCGTGCGCTTCAATAACGGACGCACCATGCAGACCGACCTCTATCAGCAGCGTGTCTACGGAAACGACGTAACGGCTGTACCGCAGAACAGGGGAGCTGTCACGGAGCAGATATACCTGCCCGTATACGGCATAGTAAAGGAGGACAACGCTCTTCTTGCGGTAGCGGCAAAGGGCGACTCCAACGCCTATATCACCGCAAATGTGTCGGGGCAGTCAAAAAGCAGGTATAACATATGCAATTTCACGTTCATACTTCGGGGCACGGACAGCTTTTATATGTCGGGCAACAGCCGTGACAAGTATACGGTCTTTGAGAGCGGAAAGATAAGATCTGACGATATAGAAATGCTCTATTACCCCATAGCCGAAAAGGGCGTCGGTTACAGCGATATCGCCGACAGGTACAGGCAGTACCTCCTTGAAGAGCAGGGCGTGACCGTAAGGAGCACCGCAGACAGCGCTCCCATGTACCTTGATCTTTACGGCGGCGTTATGAAGAAAAAGTCCGTCCTCGGCATACCTCTTTCGTTCAGGACTTCCGTTACCGGCTACAGACAGGCGGCGGATATGATAACCGACCTGAAAAACAGGGGAGTTGACGATATGGTCATCTCCTACACCAACTGGACAAACGACGGCATAAAGAATAAAGTGGACAAGGGCGCAAAGCCCTCGGGCAGGCTTGGCGGAACAAGAGACTTTCGCAGTCTCACCGACCTTATAGACGAGTACGGATACAGTCTGTATCCTGTTTCGGACAACAGGGATTTCCGTTCGGGCAACGGCTACTACTCCTTCTCGGACACAGCAGTGAGAGTTTCGGGCTCGTATTCGAGGATAGTCAGCTATGACAGGGCTTACGGTGTCCCCGACGGCTTCAGAAAGAATCTTTCCCTGCTTTCTCCCGACTGCTACGGCGAAGTGTTCGGAGATATGGCGGACAGCTATTCGGAAGCGGGTCTCGGGGGAGTCTCACTGGCGAGCCTTACGGCTTCGCTTTACGGAGATTACGGCAAAAAGCCAATTTCAAGGGCGGGAGCTGAAAAGCTCCTTACGGAGAGCTATGAGGCTATCACGGAAAAGCTTGAGGACGGAATACTTGCAGACAATGCCAACGCCTATGCGCTGCCCTATGTCAGCCATATCACGGGAGTTCCCGTGACTTCGAGCAGATTTGACCTTTTCGATGAGGATATACCCTTTTATCAGATGGTTTTGCACGGAGTCATCCCTTATTCATCGGAAGCGGTCAACGGCAGTCCCGACCCCGAAAGGCTTATGCTCATGGCGGCGGCTTCGGGAAGCTGTCTCAGCTTTGATATGATATACGAGGAGACAGGCGAGCTCAAGGACACAGAGCTTGACTTCCTGTATTACGCCAATTACAAGGGCAATACAGAGAAAGCGGCGGAGGCTCATGCTCTGCTGGAGCCGCTCCTGAGCAGTGTTTCCGACTGTTATATCACTGATTACCGTGCAGACGGAGATACGATAACTACGGTCTATTCGGACGGAACAAAGGTCGTTGCGGACCTTGAAGACATGACGGTCAGGTGGGACGGCGGCGTCATCTCGCTTGGCGGGATATCATAGGAAAGGCGGGAGGAAAAATGAGCGCAAAAACTGAAAAAAGCAGTAAAAAAAGGCGCGTCATGCCCTATCAGCGGAGAAAGTCCGTGTACGGCTATGGTTTTATCGGGCTCTGGCTCGTCGGAACTGTGCTTTTCTTTCTCATACCCCTCGGCAAGTCCCTGTGGTACTCCTTCTGCGATGTTTCGGTAGACCCCGGAGCTCTTAATACTAAATTCAGAGGCGTGAAGAACTATTTCAGCGTACTGAGCGAAGACCCCTACTATACCGAGTATCTCGGGGACGTTCTCCTCGAAACTCTCTGGAAAACGCCGCTGATACTGATATTTTCGCTGTTTATCGCAGTGGTGCTCAATCAGAAGTTCAGGGGAAGAACGCTTGCCCGTGCCATATTCTTTCTTCCCGTCATAATCGCCACGGGACCTGTTTTCAGGATAATCAGCGGTGATATGGACTCTACGGGAAATTCGGGGGCGGAGCAGTTCTCCACCATGTTCTCCGCCGACCTTGTGGGGGAGCTCATGCAGTTTCTCGGCATATACGGCATAAGCGACAGCATGAGCACCTTTATCAAGGCAGTCGCGGACAATATCTTCGGCATCGTATGGAATTCGGGCATACAGATAATACTTTTCCTTGCGGCTTTGCAGAATATCCCTGCTTCTGCCCGTGAAGCGGCACAGCTTGAGGGAGCTACCGCGTGGGAGTACTTCTGGAAGATAACCTTCCCCTATGTGAGCCCGTTCATACTCGCAAATCTCATATTTACTGTCATAGATTCGTTCACGAACCCGATGAACAGCGTGATGAACCGCATCTCGGTCATGAGGAGCCAGTTTGATTTCGGAGAGGCTTCCGCAATGGCATGGATATACTTTGCGGTCGTTATAGCCGCTATAGGCATAGTAACAGCTCTGATGAACAAAGCTGTATACTATGAGAACGACTGAGGGGGTGCGTGAATGGCAGATGCAACAAATGTATCCGCAATTGAGGCGGCAGACGAGACAGGCAGCATGATCAGCCGTGAAGTAAGGCGTCTGCGGAGAGCTTCCGCGTCCGCCGGTGAAAGGAGATATATGCGCCGAAAGGCGCTTGCCGATAAGGTATGGCCCTTTTTCAGAGCAGTAATACTCATAGGGCTGGGATTTGTCATAATGTATCCGCTGATATATATGATAAGCTGCGCTTTCAGGGACAGGGCGGATATGAGCGATCCCACGGTAATGTGGATACCGAGGCACTTTACCCTTAAGGTGATAGCCGAGACCATTGACGCCATGGATTACTGGAAAACTCTCGGGAACACACTGCTGCTGAATATAGGCTGCTCGCTGGTGCAGGTATTCTCATGTGCGCTGACTGGCTACGGCTTTGCGAGGTTCAGATTTAAGGGCAGCAGACTGCTCTTCGGAATAGTTATCATGATGATACTTGTCCCGCCGCAGGTCATATCGCTGCCGCTGTATACACAGTTCAGGTATTTCGGCATAAAGGGGCTCTTTTCACTTAACCTTATCGACAGCAGGCTGACAATGTATCTTCCTGCCCTGACCGCCAACGGCATACGCGCGGGACTCATGATATATATTTTCCGACAGTTCTTCAGGGGTATGCCCCGTGAGCTTGAGGACGCAGCTTATATCGACGGCTGCGGACCGTTCAGGACGTTCCTGAGCGTAATGCTGCCCAATGCTTCGGCGGCGCTGCTGACAGTGTTCCTGTTTTCGGTGGTATGGTACTGGAACGACTATTATGTTAGCAGCACCTTCTTCACGGACACCAAGACCATAGCCCTCATGCTGACAAATCTCGACAACGAGCTGAAAATGAACCTTTTCAACGACCCGACGGTACAGATAAGCCCCCGTGACCAGATAGTGTGGAAGGAAGCGGGCTGTCTGCTTTCCATAGCACCCGTACTGATAATGTACGTATTTCTACAGAAGCATTTCACAGAGGGCATAGAGCGCTCGGGAATAGTTGGCTGACGATCTTTTGCGTTAAAACAGGTATAAACAGGCACTCCTGCTTTATGCCTGTTAATTTTTTATGATTTTTCTGAAAAAAGATGTAACACTTTGAGCTTGTGCTTCGATTGTTACTTATGAAAGGCCGATACAGAAACACATCACACTGATCGGCTGTTAAGCTCAGGCGCCGGGCTTTGGAATACACTTTAAACCACACAATACAATTATGGAGGCATTGATTATGACAAACATTAAAAGAAGAATTTCAGCTTTGGCAGCAGCATTCATGATGATGGGAGCAGTAACTGTCCCCTCGGCAGCAAAGTATGTGACAAAGGAAGCAGCGGTAACAGCTTCGGCTGCAGAAGATTACTTTATTTTATACAATTACGGACCAACAAAATTCAGAGCCGATGTAAAGGCAAAGACAAAATTCAGAGAGTATCCGTGTAAAGGCTCTAAGGCAGTTGCTTCTGTAAGCAAACGTACTTACGGCGATAAAGTATATTTTATATATTATGCTTCAACAGATGACGGAATATGGTACTATTCACAGTATGATAAGGGCTGGGTGCGTGAATCGGACATTATCAGCTGAGTGATATCATGATGACCCGTTTGAAAAATAGAAAAGGGACTTCCATAGAGATATGGAAGTTCTTTTTTATTTCACAGCAGCGCGGTGTGATATTGACAACGGACAGTTTTGAGCGTATAATTGAAGTAAATCCATAGATTCGGAGTAAAGAAATGAAAAGAATACTCAGATCCGCAGGGGTCTTTCTTAAAGCAGCTCCTCACTTCCTTGTATTTGAACTTATCTTCAAGCTTCTCCTGCTTGCGGTGGGAACACCTGTGCTCGCGCTGCTGCTGAAGCTTACGATGAAGCTTTCGGGAGTTACATATCTCAATGATGAGAACCTTTTTACATATATAAAGCACCCGTCAACGCTGATAGTTATAGCGATCATGCTTTTTGCCTATGCGTTTTTCTCCTTTGTGGAGCTTTCGGCTCTTGCAGCCTGCTTTTCGTGCTATAACAAGAAGCAGCGGATATATGCGGGCGGAATGTTCAGGACAGGTCTGAAAGCGTTCGCAAAGGCGTTCAGAGGCACAGGGGTCACCTCCTTTCTTGCGTACATGGCAATAATGCCGCTTGCACAGTTCTCGCTGTCCTCGGGTATGTTCATGGCTCCGCTTCTGCCTGTGCTGAGAAGGCTGTTCAACTCCCTCAACGGCGGACTGGCAGTTGCCTGCTATGTACTCGTGCAGCTGCTGTTCATAATCCTTATCATAAGCGCGAGCTACAGTATACACTATCTCATACTTACGGGTATGCCTTTCGGAGAGTGTATCAGGAAGAGCAGGGAGAAAATGCACGGACAGCGCCGAAAGATGGTGATCTCCGCGCTGCTGTGGAGCGTCGGCATAGTTGCTGTCATAGGCTTGCTGACCTTTGGTCTCAGCTTTATCATCGTATACATCATCAAGGGCTTTTCAAAGCCGGGAGCTGCTTTCGGTACAGCTCTGAAGATACTTCGCTATACATGGAGCGTGTTTACGGCAGTTTCGGCATTCTTTTCGGCGCCTGCAATAATGTGGCTGCTGACGGAAAAGTTCATGAAGGACGTAAAGGACGAGGATATCGTTCTGCCCAACAAGGGTTACAAGAAGTTCAGCAGAAAAAAGAGCGCCATTATAATCGTAAGCCTTGCAGCTGCAAGCATGGTGATGAATATATCCTACCTGAAAGCCCTCACCCGCGGAAACGTGGACCTCAACGTAGGAATTATCACCCGCACTCAGGTCACGGCGCACAGAGGCTTTTCAAAGGTCGCTCCCGAGAATACCATGCCTGCTTTTCAGGCAGCTATGGACTGCGGCGCGGACTATATCGAGCTTGATCTTCAGCTTACCTCCGACGGTCAGCTCGTGGTGATACACGACGACAAGCTTGACCGTACCACAAACGGCAAGGGACTTGTAGAGAGATACACCTATGAGCAGCTGAAAACCCTGTCCGCGGGCTCATGGTTCAGCAAGGACGGGGAGTTCGACGATGTTGAGATACCGCTGTTCTCGGAGGTCCTTGAGCTCACAGGCAAGGATATAATGCTGAATATCGAGATAAAGAAGTCGGGAGATCCGAAAAAGACTGCCGAAAAGGCAGTTGAGCTCATAGAGGAGTACGGCATCGTCAATTCCTGCTACGTTACGTCCTTCTCGTACCCTGCACTGAAAAAGGTGAAGCAGCTCAATCCGAAGATAAAGACTGCCTTCATAGCCAACCTTGCAACAGCTACCTCATACGCTCAGCTCCCGTACATCGACGCGGTTAGTATGAACTACCTCTTTGTCAACCAGAGCGTTGTGAACTCGGCACATCACCACGGAAAGCGCATTTTCGTATGGACAGTTGACCGACAGAGCGAGATGCAGAAAATGATGGCTCTCGGAGTTGACAATATCATCACCGACCGCCCCGACAAGGCTCTCGAAATAGTGAACTCGAAGAAAGTCGGCGATACCGTCCTAACTGCTCTGAAATTCATTTTCGGAAGCTGAAAAGTGCGGTAAACAGGCATTTATCGTGTAAAGAAGCATATCCCGGGCGGTGTCATTTCCGCAGCTCGGGATATATAGTTAAAAAATAATTATCGTTCATTAAAAATTTACAAATGCAATTTCTGCAAATTGTTGATTTATCCCTATATATGTGTTATAATTGATTACGTTGAGTGCGCCGTGTGCGTACTGACTGCAGAAGATATGCGTTGAAACGGAAGGTTGCTGTCGGTATGGCAGGTAATTTCCGCGGAGTATGTCCGATTTTAAACCGGGCGAATGGGATATCGAACACAGTTTGTGGTTATTCTTCACGCAGCTTGCGTATGCGTGGATTATGCTCTTTTTGTGCTCATATTTTGTTAAGACCGCTCGGAAAACTTTGGTTTTTCGAGTTTTTTTATGAGATGAAGCATGAAACACACGGAAACGTGTGATATTCCAATCTGCGTCCCCGTAATCATTTTCAAGGAGGCGAAAATAATGGCAGTCAATGAAAAGATCAGATTCAAGATCAAGGGCTACGATCACGCTACTGTTGATATTGCAGCAGCTAAGATCGTTGAGGCAGCCAAGAGAAGCGGTGCGAGAGTTTCAGGACCTATCCCGCTCCCTACAGATAAGGAAGTTGTTACTATCCTTAGAGCTGTACACAAGTACAAGGACAGCCGTGAGCAGTTCGAGATGAGAACTCACAAGAGACT
>NZ_CAMKRR010000016.1 GCF_946415235.1 uncultured Ruminococcus sp.
GCTACCTCCACCTTGGCAAGGTGGCGCTCTACCAGATGAGCTAAATCCGCATTATATATAGAACGCGGAAGCGTTCTATATGGTGCTTCCGGTCGGAATCGAACCAACGACACGGGGATTTTCAGTCCCCTGCTCTACCGACTGAGCTACAGAAGCGCATGGCGACCCCGAACAGATTCGAACTGTCGACCTCCTGCGTGACAGGCAGGCGTTCTAACCAACTGAACTACGAGGCCATTTGGTGGGGACTACAGGGCTCGAACCTGTGACCCTCTGCTTGTAAGGCAGATGCTCTCCCAGCTGAGCTAAACCCCCACTTCGCAGACGCCGTATCCTCGGCGACGAAAATAATTATATCACAGTATCTCAGGTTTGTCAAGCATTTTTTGAAAATTTTTTTGAGATTTTTTTGACAACTCTCGAAAACCGCTGAAAACAGCCGATAACAGGAAGAAAAAGTGAGCAGACCCGCTGCTCACTTTTTATATCTTTTATTTACCCCGTTTATATTATTTCCTTTGTCCCCTGTCAGGCTTTTGCCGTTTTTTTATTCTTTTTGCAGAGAAGCACCATGCATACAGCTCCGCATACTATTATCATTGGGAATACCGATATTATCAGCGTCCAGAACTCGTTGGTCCTGTACGTGAACTTCTCCCCGTCCGCGTTGTAAGCAAAGGGCAGCAATACACTTGTCGACACCGTATCTATGAGCATATGGCACAGCGCCGCAGGATATACCGAGCCCGTCCGCTTTGTCATCCATGTCAGCACAGCCGACCAGAATATGCACATGACTATCATTGCTATGAAGCCGCCGTAAGGGAAAAAGTCATAGTCCCTGCCGAAGTCGTAGCCGTATGCAAGGAGAGGTCCGTGCCACAGTGCCCATACGATACCCGTTACGACTATCGCCGCAGGAGTTGGCATGAGCTGCTCCAGCTTAGGCGTGAGATAGCCTCTCCAGCCGAGCTCCTCACCGAGTCCGTGAAAGGCAGTTGCGATGCCCGATATCACCGCTATCAGCAAAGTAGCCGCACCCATTACGATATCGCTTCCGAAGGCGCTCTCGGAGATGCTTCCGTTCTCCACTATAAAAAGATGAAGTATCAGAGCGCTCACAAAGGGCAGCAATACAGGATATATGACTGCTGCCGCGTAGTATTTTCCGCTGCCTCTTTTTCCGAAGCCCAGCATTGCGTCACGGAAGCCCTCTTTTGTGACAAGTCTCGTGATAATCGAAGCTATGGCAGGATAGAGCATGAGGGTAGCTCCCCAGAAAGCATTGGTCACGCTGCCCTGCTTGTCCGAGAATATCAGCTCTATCGCAAAAGCAGGAGCGAAAGCCAGTACAAGGTATATGAATATACGAAGGAGAGTTTTTTTCTTACTTGGCATAATTCTCAGCTCCTTTCAGGTACAGCTTCACGGATATCCTGTAGGAAATATAGTACAGCGGCAGTACAGCAAGTGTGCATATGCCTGTCCACAGCAGCAGCTTTTTCAGCTTGTCAGGATCTCCCACGAAGGCAAACATTCTTTCCCAGAAGGTATCCATGCTTGCAAAGGCGGAGGTATCGCCGAAAAGTATATACACTATAAAGCCGAGAATGGCAACGCATACCGCCGTTATCTTTACCATGCTTCCCATTTTCACCCCGAAGCGCACTATCAGCGGATACTCCACGGCTCTCATAAACAGCTGCACATAGAACATCGCCGCAATAAGCACGGAAAGTCCGCTCGTCTGTCCAGTGATCTCCTCAGCAAGTGACAATTTCAGCGTTTCGAGGGTCACGACAAACATGGCAAACAGCATTGTGAACAGGTACTTTGCGCCTATCTGTCCCTTTATCCCCGATGGGGTCGAGGTAACGAAGTAAGCCCACTTCTTTCTGTCGTCGCCGTTGAAAACTCCGCTCTGTATGCAGCCTGCCGTAATAAACACGAAAACGCAGAACACTCCCAGTATCATCGTCACCGCTTTGTCGGTAGTATCCTCATCTCTAGATATTACTACCGCAAAGATCGGGCATGCAGAAAAGAACAGATATGTCAGAAGAAAAAGAAGTACAAGGCGGATATTGAGTTTGAATTCCTTATAAAGATATCCCGTCATCAGTAACGCCTCCTTCTGTACTCCTTAAGCGCCCACACATAGAACAGCGCCACTACGCCGACAACAAAGAACGGTGCGGCGATAAAGCCTATATTTCGTGCTTTTTCAAAATAAGGCTCAAACACCTTCGCCATAGTCACGTCTGTCGCCTCTCCGTAAAGCCTTGTTGCTTCAGCCATACAGAACTTCGTGAATTTCCACGCGAAATATACGAAAGCCGCCAGAATCGGCGCACACGCGAGCAGCGTGATAATCGCTGCCTTGTTCTGATTTTTAAAGCGGAGCATAAGAGGTATCTCCGAAAAGCCCACAGTCATCAAAGCTCCGATGATAAGGATATTCTTGATATGATCCGTACTTACGGGCATTTTCGCCGCAGCAGCTATTATCACCTCTGCCAAAATTGCAAGCACAAGACCTGCAAGCAGCAATATACCGCGCACTATGAACTTTGACGCAATTATCTTCTTATCGCTTACGGGAAGAGTATAGGAAAAGAGCTGCCAGCGTGACTGATAGTCCTTCTGAATGATGTCGTTATGTCCGTAGCCCATACCGACAAGGGCGATACACGCCGCATAGAAGTATGCCTGCGGATAGAATATCTCTATCACGCCCTCTTCGCCTTTGAGATTGCCTGCATAAGTGCTTATGCATACCAAAGACATCATGGCGACAAATACGAAATAGACAAGAAGCGTGGTAACGGTCGTCTTGCGGATAAGGTATAACTCACGATAGATAAGACCTTTCATTCATCTCCACTCCTTTTTCTCCCGATTTACATAATATATCATTATATCCTCAAGAGTTGCGGGATCAATGACAGCTCCCGAGTATTTACGGCTGCATGAAGCCTTGTCGGACACCATTATCTCCGCGCCGAAATCGTTCAGCCTTGCGCTTACTATGTCCTCGGCGTCAATGTCCTTGTAGTCGTCCTTTGTGCATTTGAGTATACCGTGACTGTCAAGGATATCGTCCTTGTAGCCGCTTATGAGCACCTTTCCCTTGTCGATAAAGGTAACGCAGTCCGCTATCTTATCAAGGTCGGATGTGATATGTGAGGACATGAGTATGGAATGTTCCTCGTTTTGCAGATATTCAAGGAATATATCCAGTATCTCGTTCCTTACAACAGGATCAAGTCCCGTCGTAGCCTCGTCCATAATGAGAAGCCTGGCATTATGCGAAAGAGCTGCCGCAATTTGCAGCTTCATTTTCATACCCTTTGAGAACTTGCCGAACTTCTTCTTTCTCGGCAGCGCAAAGCGGTCAAGATAGCCAAAAAAGGTATCCGTGTTCCACTCCTCGTATATCTCCCGGAGTATCTTGTCGATAGCTATGGCATTGAGCCTGTCGTCAAAGGGCAGCTCGTCAAACACCGCGGCTATCTGCTTTTTTGCCTCGTATTGGTCCTTTTCATGGTCAAGTCCGAGGAGACGTATCTCGCCCTCGTCCTTTCGGACGATATTCAGCAGAGCATTGATAGTAGTGGTCTTGCCTGCGCCGTTCTGACCGATAAAGCCCATGATAGAGCCCTTCGGCACGCTGAAGCTCACCTTGTCGAGAGTAAAGCCGTCGTACCTTTTTGTCAGTTCCTTAATTTCAATAGCATTTTCATAGTCATTCATTTTCTTCCCCTCCATAAATCAGCTCGAGCATTTCCCTGAGCTCGTCAAGGCTGAGCTCGCACTGTCTCGCCTTATCGCATACCTGAGCGAGCAGAGCCTCGGTCTGGCGCAGATACTCCTCCCTGAGAAGCTCGGTGTTCTGACCTTTGACAAAGCTGCCCTTGCCCGTATAGGATTCGATAAAGCCGTCCCTTTCGAGGTCCTCATAAGCGCGTTTCGTAGTGATAACGCTTATGCGGAGCTGCTGTGCAAGTGTACGCATGGAAGGCAGAGCGTCCCCTGCTTTCAGCGTACCGTTGAGGATAAGCCCCTTTATCTGAGAAGATATCTGCTGATAGATAGGCTCACCCGATGAGTTGCTGATAATAATATCCATAGTCCACCTCATATTGTATATATACGTTATACACATTATAACATTTATATACACACTTGTCAATACCCCTGCCAAAATTTTTTTCACAAATTTTTTCAGGTATCAGTGCATAGTAGGGGCGGATATTATCTGCCCGCAGGTTTCTACGAAATTAAGATAGGCTGTAGGGGACGGCGTCCTCGCCCCCGTGCCTTTTCGTTAAAATTGTCGGGCTGATGCAGGCATCAGCCCCTGCACATTGCCATTTGATGTTTTACGGGCGCACAATGTGCGTCCCTACATGGGTTCATGTTAATTGTATTGTTAAGCGCGGGCGGCAGAACGCCGCCCCTACTCTCTATTCACTAATAACTTAAATGTGTATATGATAGACAATTAAAAACAGTCTTTTTTAGTAAAAATCGCCTATTTTTAAGAAATAATATAGACAAGCAACGAAAAATAATATATAATATAGTGTATATAATTCGGTATCCGTATACCGTAAATGCGGAAACCGCAGTCATTTCTGCGGCTTCGGAGCACTAAAACATGAGAGTTATCACAGGCATTGCAAGAGGCCGCAGGCTTGTCGCGCCCGAGGGTCTTGATGTAAGGCCTACAGCAGATAAAGTCAAGGAAGGCATCTTTTCAGCCGTTCAGTTCGAGCTTGAGGGAGCTAAAGTTCTCGACCTCTTCGCAGGAAGCGGTCAGATGGGTATAGAAGCCCTCAGCAGAGGCGCAGGACACGCCGTTTTTATAGACAATTCGCTGCGCTCCATAAGATGCGTGAACGAAAACCTGAGAAATACAGGCTTTGAACGTCAGTCAGAGGTCGTAAACCGTGACAGCTACGATTATATCAAGCTCACCGCCCAGACCTTCGACATCATTATCCTCGACCCGCCTTACCGCTATAACCATATCGCAAATATACTCCCCTTTGCAGCAAAAAAGCTCAACGACGGCGGATCTATAATATGCGAGTACGAAAGCGATGCGGAAGAGCCCGCAGCTCCCGAGGGAATGACGCTGAGAAAGACCTACCACTACGGAAAGATCAATGTAACCATATTCTGCAAACCGTCCGAGGAGGTGGCTGAGGAATGAGAAGGATCGCCGTCTGCCCGGGAAGCTTTGACCCCGTAACGCTCGGACATCTTGACATAATCACAAGAGCCTCAAAGCTCTTTGATAAGGTCATAGTCCTTATTTCCAGAAATGCGGGAAAGGCACAGCCAAGCTTCACGGCTACGGAGCGTATGCTTATGATAGAACAGGTCACACGCGACCTTGACAATGTTGTTATAGACATTCTCGACGGTCTCCTTGCGGATTACGTGAGAGACGTAGGCGCTGTCGCCATAGTAAAGGGCCTGAGAGCCGTCAGTGACTTTGAGTATGAATTCCAGATGGCTCTTGCCAATAAAAAACTGTATGCGGGAGCAGAAACAGTATTCCTTACTACAGCTACCGAGAATATGTATCTCAGCTCAAGTCTTGTAAAGCAGATAGCATACTTCGGCGGCGATATAAGTCATTTCGTTCCCAACGAGATACTCGATGATATAAAACAAAGACTAATTAAGGAGAGGTAATTACTATGAGCATTGATGAGATTTTAGAAGAAATGGATGAACTCCTCGATAAGGCAGGTTCAGTTCCGTTTGTAGCACATAAGAAGGTAATAGACGGAGAGCGCATGAGAGAGCTCATCAACGACGTCCGTCTGAATATGCCTCACGAGCTCAAAGAGGCTAAGAAGATCGAATTCGACTGCCAGCGTATCCTCAATGAAGCAAAGCTCAACGCAGAGTCTATAATAAGAAAGGCTGAGGAGCGTGCAGCTCAGATAGTATCAAGAGAGGCTATCGTTACAGAAGCAAAGAAGAAGGCGCTGGATATGCTCAACAAGGCTCAGACAGCCTCAAAGAACCTTCAGCAGAACGCAGCAGCATCAGTTGCAAAGATGCTCAACGATACAGAGAGCTACTACTCAAGAAATCTCCAGAGCATCAAGGTCGTAAAGAGCAAGCTGGGAAGCACTGTGTCATCAGGTCTCGGCATGGACGACAAGAAGAACGGAATTCAGTAAAAGAAGCGGCACTTGCAGTGTCCGCTGCCGATATAAAAGTTCAGCCCCGCGGCTTAGCCGCGGGGCTTGTTCGTTTTCTGATAAAGTAGGGGCGGATATTATCCACCCGGGATATAACGATAAAACCAAAGGGGCGATGCAGCATCGCCCCCTAATTTTATTCTATTGAAATAATGTAGTAGTAAACAGGCTGACCGCCGTTTACGAGCATTACCTCTATCTTGTCGCCCAGCTTGGACTGTATGAACTTCTGGAGCTCCTCGGCGTTTTCCTCAGATACGTCTGCGCCGTGGATAAGGGTTACATAGTTCACATCGCCCTTTGCGAGCTTCTTCACGAGCTTGTATGTAGCCTTGTTTATATCACGCTCGGTGAATGAGAGCTTGCCGTTATCGAGAGCAAGTATCTCGCCCTCTTTTATCTGATGGCCCTCAAATTCCGAATTCCTTGCGGCAAAGGTGATAAGTCCCGTCGAGACCTTCTCAAATGCCTTTGTCATATCCTTGCGGTTATCGTTAAGGCTGCGGCTGTCGTCAAATGCCAGCATTGCTGCTATACCCTGAGGTATAGTCCTTGTCTGGAGCACACAGACCTTTCTGTCCGTGAGCTTTACAGCCTGTTCTGCTGCCATGATTATGTTCTTGTTGTTCGGGAGCACGAATACCGTATTCGCGGGAGTTTTCAGTATAGCGCGGAGTATATCGTCTGTAGAGGGGTTCATGGTCTGACCGCCCTTGACTACAACATCTGCGCCGAGGTCCGTGAACATGGCTTCAAGACCGTGACCTGCCGCAACTGCAACAAAGCCGAATTCCTTCTCGGGCTCTGCGGGAGTAAGTCCCTCCTCGGCAGCTCTTGCGTCCTTGACCTTGTTTTCGTGCTGTATACGCATATTCTCTATCTTCGGGCGCGGATCGTTGGTGAAGTGGCCGAACTCAAGCCCCTTCTGTATAGCCTTGCCCGGATTGTCCGTATGTACGTGGACCTTGATTATCTTTTCATCGTCAACTACCACTACGCAGTCGCCGATAGTCTCAAGGTAAGCCCTGAGAATTGACGCATCGGGGCAGCCGCTCTCCTTTTCGAGCATGAATTCCGTACAGTATGTAAATGTGATATCGTCGTCGTACTCGCTTACGGCTGTTCTGAAGGAATCGGACGAGGTCTCCTGAGCAGCGGGAGCCTCCTCGGGCTCGGCTATCTTTCCGCCTGCGAATACATCGCACATAGCTCTGAATATTATGCACAGACCCTTTCCGCCTGCGTCAACGACTCCTGCCTTTTTGAGCTGCGGGAGCATATCCGTGGTCTTTGCAAGCGTAGCCTCAGCTTCATCGCAGACCTCTTCCCAGAATGCGACTTCATCATTGGTCTCGGCGCATATCTCGTTTGCCTTTGCTGCGGCAGCCTTGACTACCGTGAGGATAGTACCCTCAACAGGCTTCATCACAGCCTTGTATGCAGCCTCCACGCCGAATTGCAGAGCGTCGCTGAAGTTCTCGCTTTTGGCTTCCTTACAGTCTGCAAGTCCCTTTGAAAATCCTCTGAATATAAGTGAAAGTATAACGCCCGAGTTTCCTCTTGCGCCTCTCAGAAATGCCGAAGCTGCTGTGGAAGCTACCTCGGATACGGGAGCCTTTGAGTCAAGGCGCTTAAGCTCTGCTATAGAGTTGCCTATGGTCATTGACATATTAGTTCCTGTATCGCCGTCGGGAACGGGGTATACATTCAGCTCATCGACCTCGCGCTTTCTGTTTGCAATGGTAACAGCTGCGGAGATTATCGCATCTCTGAGTAAAGAACCGTTTATCACAGTTAAATCCTCCAATTCTGTAAACAGGTAAGACCTTTACGTATCAAGCGTTAAGATCGTCAACGTATACGTTGACCTTGTGGACATTTATTCCTGCCGCTTCCTCCAATGTGAAGCTGACCTTATGAGTAATGCTGTTTACGGCTGCAGTGATATTAGTACCATATGTCACTTTGATATGCAGGTCTACGATAAGACCTCCGTCCTTATCGGTGCGTATCAGTACTCCCTTGTTCTTTCTGAAAGCCTTTCCTGCTGTAAGAGCGGAAACGGCAGAACGGAAGGTGCTGACATTGCTCACGTCCGCAACGCCGAAGCAGTCGCTGACAGCGTGCTTTACCAGTTCTTTGAGATAATTCTCCGAAATAGTTATCTTTCCGATATGATTTTCAAAGTCTACCATGTGGTCATCACTCCTTTGGTAAAAATTCTGCGGCGCCAAAAAAGACCGCTATCTAAATAATTATATCACAAACTTATTTGATTTACAAGTCCCGAACGGAAGAATATTTTGAAAAAACTGCCGCAGCGCAGAAAATGCGTCACGGCAGGCGGTGATAGGCGGCATATCACAGCTCCGAAAGTGCTGAGCTGACTATCTCATCGGGGAAACCGATAACGCTCAGAAGCTTTATTGCGTTGCTTGAGCGGCATATGCCCTTGTGTATCCTGTAATCGAAAATTATGTCGTCTTCGTCCAGCTTTTCGCAGAAATAGCAGTTGTCATATATTCCCTCGAAGGCTTCCGCAAGCTCGATATCGTGGGTCGCTGCCATGAGTATGCAGTTCTCACTGTTGAAATAGCGGAGCACAGCCTTTGAAGCGGCTATCCTCTCCTTTGTGTTGGTGCCCTTGAGTATCTCGTCTATGGCAAGGAAAAGGAGCTTTCCCTGCTTTACGCACTCTGTCATACGTTTGAGGTACTTTATCTCGCGGATATAGTAGCTCTCCCCCGAGGCGAGGTCGTCACGCACAGCCATTGACGTTATGACGCCGTAGCGGGGCACACAGGCGGACTCCGCCGTGCAGGTGCATATGGTCTGTGCAAGTATAAGATTTATGGCAACCGACTTGATGAATGTGGATTTTCCCGAGGCATTCGAGCCCGTAAGTATCATATTCCTCTCCTGAGTGATGTCGTTTGCCACGGGATCGGAGAGCATCGGGTGGAAAACTCCCCTGAATTCAAGCTTCTTTCCTTCAACGATCTCGGGGACGCAGTATGCGTCAAGGCTCTTCCTGAACGAAGCTATTGCTATTGAGCAGTCGATATCCCCCACAAATCGGTGTACCTTAAGATAGTCCTCTTTTTTGTCCGAGATCTCGTCCAGACCTTTACTATATAGTATCATATCCAGCATAAGAGGTCCTGTGGCATAGGAAATGATCGTGGACAGCAGATCGTCTGAGCTCATCATGCTCTTTTGCATATTCAGCATATTCATGATGGCAGCAGCTTTTTTCAGCTTCTTAAGGCTGCCACTGACCTCTCCCGAGAGCTCGGGGACTATACTGCTTATGGAAAAGCCTGCGTTTATGGCAAGCCCCATTGAGAAAAGGGACTCCAGCCTTGTTTCAAAGCTTTGCCTGAGGAAAATATGTATCACAAGGTTAAGAAGATAGTTCCCGAGGCAGAGCATGAGCAGGAACGGACTTCTCAGGATCAGTCCGAGAACTCCGAGTGTGACAAGAGAAATGAGCAGAATGGGATACACCTGTCTGTACGGGAGCTGTCCCGTTCCCGCATCATCTGCTATATTTACGGAATAATAGCCGTTTATGGGCTTGCCGACGTTGTGGAGGAGCTTCCTCACACTTTGGCGCTTTTCCTCATTCTTGTCGAAAAACTCGGCGGTATCTCCGTAACTGACTGCATTTGGAGCGTTGTCGCTAAGTATATGCATGGACGAATAGAGGCACTGCTCCCCCGCAAAGCTGTCGGTATGGTCGGCGCGGACAAAGACCGACTTCATATCGAGGTCGTCCCATGTGACCCCGTCCACAAGCTCCGAGGAGCTGTAATTTTTCTTTTCGATTTCGTAAAGCAGTGCTATGGCTTCCATTCTGTCAAGAACGTCGTCCTTTACGCGCTTTCTGTCACCGTAGGAATGACGAAGATAGTATTCCACGGCTTTTTTGTTCCTGATGCTGATAATTGCCGTAATGAGTATGACTGCTGCAATTACGGCAGGTATCAAGATGATCTTCATATTTTACCACTCCCGATATATCATTTTATTTATTATATCATCTGTAGAAAATAATTTCAAGTTTTCGTCAATTTTGACTATTTGTTGCACAAATAAACAAAAAAATTCAAAAATTTTATACGTCATTACACAAAAAAATCTATCTTCCGTATTGATTATTATAAAAAATTATGGTATCATAGTAACTAAGCAATCAAAAATAACGATATACGGTTCAAATGTCGGACCAATACACTTACTCACGGAGGTCACAATGAAGCTTCTCGCAATAGACGGCAACAGCATTCTCAACAGAGCTTTCTACGGAATAAAGCTGCTCACAAACAAGAAAGGGCAATTTACCAACGCAATTTTCGGTTTCATGAACATCTATCTGCGTAACACAGAGGATGTGAAGCCTGACGCGGTGGCGGTCGCATTTGACCTGCGGACGCCTACCTTCCGCCATAAGGCTGTCTCCTACTACAAGGCGAACCGAAAGGGTATGCCCCCCGAACTTGCAGAGCAGCTCCCGAAAGTCAAAGAGCTGCTGACGCTAATGGGCGTAAAGGTCGTGGAATGTGAGGGCTACGAGGCGGACGACGTTCTCGGCACTCTCTCAAAGCTGTGCTCCGACAGCGGCAACGAGTGCTACGTGCTCACGGGCGACCGTGACAGCTTGCAGCTTATCGACGACAAGGTCACTGTCATACTTGCAACGAACAAGGAGAATATCTGCTATACTCCCGAAAGATTTAAGGAGGACTACGGCTTTGAGCCCATAAAGCTCATCGACCTTAAGGCTCTCATGGGAGACAGCTCGGATAATATCCCCGGTGTTGCAGGTATCGGCGAAAAGACCGCTTCGGCGCTCATAAAGGAGTACGGCTGCATTGAGGCCCTCTATGAGAAGTATGAGGAGTCCTCCCTCACAAAGGGCGTAAAAGCCAAGCTTGCGGCAGGAGCTGAGTCCGCAAAGGAGAGCAAATGGCTGGCGACTATAGTCCGTGATGCTCCCATCGACAAGGAGCTCGGAGATTACAGGCTCGGTGAACCCGATAAGGCTGCCATAGGACGTATGCTCACAGAGCTGGAAATGTTCAAGCTCCTTGATAAGCTGGGCATAAACGCCGCCGAGAGCACCAATTCCGCTCCCGAGGCAAGGGCTGAGGAAGCAGAGGCGATAAACGCAGAGGTAAGCGCTCTCACAGAGGATATCATAAAAGGACTCGACCAATGCGAGTACCTTTTCCGCGAAGGGAAGCTGTCTGTCCGCAGCGGCAGCAGCGTTTATGAGACAGAGGACGAAAAGCTCATACTGGCATTTTTTTCATCGGACTGCGGCAAATCCACAGATGACGCAAAGGCACATTACCGCTGGGCTATGTCTCGTGGGGGCGAGCTGAAAAACCTGCGTAATGACGCTTCCATATGCGGCTATCTGCTGAACACTTCAGCCTCGGATTACGCCGTGGATAAGCTCTGCGCCGAGTACGGAACGCACTACTACAGCGAAAACGGCGAGCTTGCGGAGCTGCTGTCACTGCACGGACTTATCGGTAAACTGAGAGCCGAGATAGAGTCCGAGGGCATGACAGAGCTTCTCGAAAAGGTGGAGCTCCCGCTGACAGAGGTGCTCGCTTCCATGGAGGACAGCGGCATACTCATCGACAGGAAAGGCGTTGAGGACTTCGGAGTATATCTTTCGGAGATGATCGAGGAAACTCAGCAGATGATATACGACGAGGCAGGACACGAGTTCAATATTTCTTCTCCAAAGCAGCTGGGAACAGTGCTTTTTGAGGAAATGGGACTGCCTGCAAAGAAAAAGACCAAAAGCGGCTATTCCACAAATGCGGAGGTGCTTGAGGAGCTGAGAAATTACGCTCCCATTGTCGACAACGTGCTCAAGTACAGACAGTACACAAAGCTGAATTCCACATATGTTGCGGGACTTCTCGACAAAACAGCACCTGACGGACGCATACACACATGGTTCAGACAGACCGAAACAAGGACGGGACGAATCAGCTCCACAGAGCCGAATATGCAGAATATCCCCGTCCGCACAGAGCTGGGAGCGCAGATGAGAAAGTTCTTCACTGCCGATGAAGGGAAGGTACTTATCGACGCCGATTACAGTCAGATCGAGCTGCGCGTCATGGCTCACCTATGCGGTGACGAGAATATGGCGGAAGCCTTCAATTCGGGTGAGGATATACACGCCTCAACTGCGGCACAGGTATTCGATATGCCGCTGTTCATGGTGACTCCCGAGATGCGAAGCGCCGCAAAAGCCGTAAACTTCGGTATCATCTACGGTATCGGAGCATTCTCCCTTGCAAAGGATATCGGTACCTCTGTACAGAAGGCAAAGAAATATATCGCCGATTACCTTGCAAAATACCCTAAAGTAAACAGCTTCATGGAAACCACAGTGGACAATGCATTCAGGGACGGCTATGTTACTACTATGTTCGGCAGAAAACGCCGTATCCCCGAGCTTTCATCGTCCAACAAAATGTTACAGGCGGCAGGCAAGCGTATCGCAATGAATACGCCCGTTCAGGGTACAGCCGCAGATCTCATAAAAATAGCAATGATAAACGTATATAACCGCCTCAAAGCCGAAAAACTCAACGCTAAGCTCATACTGCAGGTACACGACGAGCTTATCATCGAGTCAGACATCGCCTGCGCCGACAGGTGTGCGGAGCTTCTCAGGGAGGAAATGCAGGGCGTTTACGATATGAGAGTTCCCCTCGCAGTCGATGTTCATCAGGGCAAGAGCTGGTACGACGCAAAGGGCTGATAATTATGTTTAAATTTAATCTTAAGAGGATCACAGAAGACTTTCCGTTATGTATATTTGAAGAGCTCTCCGAGCTCGATCACGAGTGCTTTGACTCGGAAAACTGGTCGGCACAGGATTTTATCTCGGAGGCCGCTATGCCTACCGGCATAGTTATCGCAGTATACTGTATGTCAGAGCCCGCAGGTGTACTTGCAGGCTTCAATTCGTCCGATACGGGCGAGATACTGACACTTGCGATCGCCAAGAAGTTTCGCAGAAAGGGCATCGCAACAATGCTCCTCAACGACTTTTTCTCAGGTCTCCCGAAAGAGGTTGAGACAATAGCTCTTGAGGTAAGACATTCAAATGAAGCCGCTATATCCCTTTATGAGGGCTTCGGCTTTAAAAAGGCGGGGATCCGCAAGAGATTTTACAGCGATCCCGTCGAGGATGCGGATGTAATGGTCCGCAAACTTGCTTAAAACACTAAAAGAAGGAATTATTTTATGCTTATACTCGGAATAGAAAGCTCCTGCGACGAGACCGCCGCAAGCGTGGTAAAGGACTGCCGTGAGATACTCTCGTCGGTCATATCCACTCAGATAGAGGAGCACAGGAAATACGGCGGAGTTGTGCCCGAGATCGCTTCACGGCGGCACTGCGAGAATATACTCGGAGTGGTAAGGCAGGCTCTTGATGAGGCGCAGGTGACCCTTGCGGACCTTGACGGTATCGCCGTTACCTATGCACCCGGTCTTATCGGAGCTCTTCTGGTCGGAGTCAGCTTTGCAAAGGCACTCGCCATGTCCTCGGGAAAACCGCTCATACCCGTACACCATATCGCAGGTCACATAGCCACAAACTATCTGACCTTCCCCGAGCTTGAACCGCCGTACCTCTGCCTTGTGGCAAGCGGCGGCCACAGCCATATAATCGAGGTGCTGAGCTATACCAAATTCCGCGTTGCGGGAAGAACTCACGACGACGCGGCAGGAGAGTGCTTTGACAAGTGCGCCCGTGCAATGGGATTTCCATATCCCGGCGGTGTGCATATCGACAATGCCGCGCAGTCGGGCGACAGGAACGCTTTTAAACTCCCACACCCTGCTGTGGCGGGAAGCGAGTTCGATTTCAGCTTTTCGGGTCTGAAAACGAACGTGATAAATCTGCTCCACAATGCAGAGCAGAAAGGCATTGACATAAACAGGAACGACCTTGCCGCAAGCCTGCAGGCGACTATCGCGGATATCCTCACGGACAAGACCATCCGTGCCGCCGAAGCTCTCGGCTATAAAAAGGTCGCTCTCGCAGGAGGCGTTTCAGCCAATACGGGAGTACGCGCTGCTCTTGCGGAAGCCTGCAATGAGCACTGCTTTGAGTTCTATATGCCCGAAAAGAAGCTCTGCGGCGACAACGGCGCCATGATAGCCTGTCAGGGAAGCTATAACCTGCTTGCGGGCATCACCGCCGACGAGAGCCTCAACGCAGTGGCTACACTTTCTATGGAAGATATATGATGATAAAGGAGAAGCTGTCATGGGATTTCATTTCAAAAAAAGCTTTAAAATAGGCAAGCTGTTCAAATTCAACAAGAATAAGAAGGGCGGCAGCATCACTGTTGACGGCCCTACTATAGCGGGCAAAAAGGTTAAGTTCACCGTCAACGACAAGAAAAAAGCCACTGTCAGCCTTCAGGGTACAGGTATCTCATACGATACCAACTTGGGCGGAAAAAAGAAAAAGTGACGGAATAATATGAAAAATCTGCTATTTATCGGTGATGTCGTGGGAAAGGCAGGCTGCGAGTTCCTCACGGAGAAGCTCGGCGCTCTGAAAAAGGCTCACGATATCGACATTACTATCGTTAACGGTGAAAATTCAGCACAGGGAAACGGAATCAACCGTGCCTCTGCGGATATGCTCGTAAGTGCGGGAGCTGACGTCATAACCACGGGAAATCACTCCTTCCGCCACAAGGACGCTATGGAGATATTTGAGTATGACTATATCGTGCGCCCCGCAAACTATCCCGAGGGCGGCTGCGTCGGCAGCGGCATCCGCATCATGGACATGGGGGCTTACTCCGTTGCAGTCGTCAACCTCATGGGAACTGTATATATGGACCCCCTTGACAATCCCTTCAGCACTATGGACAGGCTTCTTGAGGAGATAGATACACCAAATATCTTTGTGGACTTCCACGCGGAGGCTACCTCCGAGAAAAAGGCTATGGGACATTACCTTACGGGAAAGGTCAGCGGAGTTTTCGGAACTCATACCCATGTACAGACAGCGGATGAATGTATACTCGGCAGCCATACTGCATATATTACCGATGTGGGAATGGTCGGTCCCGAGCTGTCCTGTCTCGGTGTGGACATCAACTCTGCGGTGGACAGGCTGAGGTTCAGGATGCCCGTGAAATTCCAGGTGGCAGAGGGAGACTGCTTCCTTTGTGGAACTATAGTTAATTTTGATGAAAAATGTGGCAAATCGCACAAAATAGAAAGAATAATTATAAGATAGTCTACAAAGTTTGCTAAAAACTATTGCATTTTTCTTTATAATAAGTTATAATACAATTGTACAATAGCCTAAAGGCATTTGACAATAAACGTACAAATATTTATATCAGGAGGGTTATTTGTAATGGAAATTCTGAAAGTATCATCACACTCATCACCGAATTCTGTAGCTGGTGCTATTGCCGGCGTTATAAGAGAACAGAAGGCTGTTGAGGTTCAGGCAGTCGGTGCTGGTGCAGCAAATCAGGCAGTAAAAGCCATAGCTATAGCAAGAGGTTATCTTGCTCCTATCGGCATTGACCTTATCTGCATTCCTGCTTTTGCCAATATCCAGATCGACGGTGAAGAGAGAACCGCTATCAAGCTTATCTGCGAGCAGAGATAATCGGTAAAACACACTGGGCGGACAAAATGTCCGCCCTTTTTAATGTCTTAGAATAAGAGAACCAAGGAGTATTTATGGCGACTACACTTTTCAGCGAGATAGAATACCTTAAGGGCGTGGGAAAGGCTCGTGGCGAGAAATACCGCAGGCTCGGCGTGAACACCCCCTATGAGCTGATATATCATATCCCCCGCGATTATCTCGACTTCCGCACCCATGTGCCTGTCAGACAGGCTGTGCCCGGCGAGTACAGCGTGCTGAAGCTGACTGTATTCAAAAAAATGCCTCCCCAGCGCATCAAGGGAGGTCTTGTCATATGCAAGGCAGCCGCTACGGACGGCATGGACGATATCCTTATAGTTGTGTACAACAATGTGTACTATTTTCAGACGCTGAAAGAGGGCGCGGAGTACTATATGTACGGCAAGGTCACAGGTACTTTGCTGCGTAAGGAGATAAGCTCCCCTGTGTATATAAGTGCGGAGGAAAAAGTGCTCATACAGCCGAAATACCACCTTACACAGGGGCTTTCCGTGAATATGATACGCACAAATATGCGTCAGGCTCTTGAAATAATGCGTAACGAGCCCTTTGAGACGCTTTCGGACGATATCATGCGGAGATACGACCTCTGTCCCCTCATGTGGGCTCTGGAGAATATACACTTCCCCGAAAGTGAGCTTGCCGCCGAGACCGCAAGGCGCAGACTCGCCTTTGACGAGCTCCTTAAATTGCAGATAGGTATGTCCGTTATGAAGTCCCGAAGCCGCCGCAGCACTGCTTTTAAAATGAGCTGCCCCGAACAGGCGGAGGAGTTTATGAAAGGGCTTCCCTTCGAGCTCACGGACGACCAGAAAAAGGCTGTCTCGGAGATAACCGCCGACCTGTGCAGAAGCGTTCCCATGAACAGGCTCTTGCAGGGCGACGTTGGAAGCGGAAAGACCGCCGTTGCAGCCGCAGCCTGCTGGTTTGCCGCAAAAAACGGCGTACAGTCGGCACTTATGGCTCCTACGGAGATACTTGCTTCACAGCATTTCCGCACACTCAGCGACTTTCTTGAGCCCTTCGGCGTGAACGTATGTCTGCTCACAGGCTCGACCACCGCAAAGAAAAAGGCTCAGATACGCGAAAAAATAGCTGCGGGAGAGATAGACGTCATTGTAGGTACTCACGCTATCATACAAAAGGACGTAGAGTACAGCTCCCTCGGCCTTGTTATAACAGACGAGCAGCACCGCTTCGGCGTTGCCCAGCGTGCTGCTCTTGCAGAAAAAGGCGATTCTCCGCACAAGCTCGTAATGTCCGCGACCCCAATACCGAGGACACTGGCACTCATAATCTACGGAGATCTTGATATATCGGCAATAACTCAGCTCCCAAAGGGCAGGAAGCCCGTAAAGACCTATGCGGTCACGGGAAAGCTGCGAAGCCGTGCGTTCGGCTTCGTCAGGGAACGCCTTGACGAGGGCAGACAGGCTTATGTGGTCTGCCCAATGATAGAGGAAAGCGAGAGCGAGCTCTTCGCTGTAAAGACCTATGCGGAAAACGCTGTCCAAGGCGATCTTAAGGGCTATACCACTGCTCTTCTCCACGGAAAGATGAGAGCTGCCGAAAAGGATAAGGTAATGCAGAAGTTCCGTGACGGCGAGATACAGGTGCTTATATGCACTACAGTTGTGGAAGTGGGAGTTGACGTCCCGAACGCAGCTGTTATGGTAATCGAAAACGCCGAGCGCTTCGGACTTTCCCAGCTGCATCAGCTCCGCGGCCGTGTGGGCAGAGGAAGCTTCGAGAGCACCTGCATACTCATTACGGACAATACCTCCGACGAATGTGTAAAGAGAATGAAGATAATGTCGTCGACCTCGGACGGCTTCAAAATATCGGAAGAGGACCTTAAAATGCGCGGCCCGGGAGACTTCTTCGGCAATGCACAGCACGGTCTGCCGCCGCTTAAAATAGCGGATATCGCCTGCAATATGGAGCTCATGAACCGCGCTCAGAACTGTGCGAAGGAGCTCCTTGCGGAGGATCCGATGCTGGAAAAGCCGCAGAACCGTGCACTGAAAATGGATGTAATGCGGCTTTTCAGCAGAGATATAATAGGTTAGCCGTTTTCGCCGTCGTCGATGAATTCCAGTATATCTCCCGGCTGGCAGCCGAGAGCCTTGCATATGGCATTCAGCGTTGAAAAGCGTATGGCACTCACCTTGCCTGTTTTGAGCTTTGAAAGATTAACATTGCTTACCCCAACACGTTCGCTAAGCTCGTTCAGGCTCATTTTTCTGTCCGCCATAACGCGGTCAAGTCTTAAAATTATTGACATACTCACCTCATAACGTCTCGTCGGATTCTGTCTGGAGAAGCCTGCCGTAGCGCAGTATCTCAGCGATCACCAGAAACAGAACAGCAAAAAAGATAGAATCTCCTCCTGCTATGACTGCCTTGAATATGCCAAGATCTTTTCCTTCAAGCACTGCCTGTATCAGACATTTAACTATAAAAAATCCTGCAATGCCTCTTACCGCCCAGATATTTCCGCGGGTAAAAGGTCTGCCGCTTCGGAATATCCTGAAAAAGATCAGCGCTGCAACAGCCAGAGCTGCGGCATTGATAAAATAGCCTATTCCAACTGCGGAAATATAATTCCGCAGCAGTGTGGCAGACATTCTTTCCACACTGATACCCGCTACAACATACATAGCCGCACCCAGAAGCGATAATATGGCGATCACAAGGCTGCTCCTTTTGATGATTGAGATGTTTTTATTCATTTTAAACTCTCCCTTGTTCTTTCTTTTTATTTATAATGTTTCGTCGGACTGCTTCTGCAAGCGTTTTCCGTGGCGGAATACCAGCGAAAATGCGTAGAGTACAAGTCCCGCGAACCAAAACAGCTCTATCCTTATCTCTCTGCTGACTATAAAAACGAACACTGCCGATGCTATCTCGTCAATAATGAAGTATACACCGAGATTACGCAGTAAATTACATATCCTCAGGGTAAAGGGAGTGCGCTTTTTACTAAGGTCGTTCAGCAGCATGAAAGCTGATACAAATTCTGCTACTGCACAGAAAACTACAGCTGCCATTGAAATACCGCCGATAATGTTCTCGGGGAGCGAGTGTTCGCTGAAATTCAGCTCATATGAGCGCTTTGCGGGGAAAAATCCGAAAGTATCCAACACAACATATACCACCATAGCGATCAGGCTTATATGACTTATACACTTTATTTTTCGTGAAAGCTGTTTTTTATCCATACACTTGCCGCCTTTCTGCTCACAGTGTCTCGTCGGATTCTTTCTGCAATGCGGTGCCGTAGCGGAACACCAGTGAAAATGCATACAGCACCATTCCTGCCAGCCAGAGCATTCCAAGCTCGATGCGTTCTTCCGAAATGTACAGGAATGCCGCTCTTGTAAGCTCAAAAACTATAAGACCTACGCCCATATTCTTTATCGCGCGGCTTGACTTTTCGGTAAAGGGCGAAGCTCCGCGGCTCATGCCAAAGAGAAGCTGCAAGCCGGCAACTATTGTAATAACAAGAGCCGTTATCATTGCTGCGGAGCAGATGAATCCAAGCAATGCAGCCCAAACCTCCACCTCAGCTTCGTCGTCAACAGAGTTCCAGCCGTCTATGAAACCGGACTTTGCGTCAGGGAAAGAGCTGTATACCGCAATCGCAAGATATGCTATTACTCCTGCTACCGATATTCTGCTGATCGTTTTGATCTTTGATGTTAATTTTGTGTTGTCCATGATCCTTCTCCTATTCATTTATTTTTACTTCGGAGCTGTTCTCCGTCTGTGAGTATATGATACCACGGCAATTAATGTTTGTCAATAGCTTTTTATCGTTTATCATTAAATATTGTATGTTTAAACATAAAACGGATACTATGCTTGGTACTCGGCTGTGCAAATTTCACGATAAAAATTTATCGTTTATCGTTAAACGTCAAGCGGAAGATTTTGGGTTTCGGTCATTTTTCACAGTTTTATTATGGACAAAGACAATGAAATGTGATATAATATAAGTAAGATAAAACTTAATTTTGCGGAGCAAAATTATGTTTTATAATGCGTGATTCGTAATTATTGGTGTCCGCCATTTAGCAGAGAGGATTGAAATTATTTTAAATCCGTCGGCGTAAGCCGACACAATTAATTACGCATTATGAATTATGATTAAAGGGAGGTTTTTCAATGAAAATGACTTTTATCGGCGCTACCCATGAGGTCACGGGAAGCTGCACCTTTATAGAAGCCTGCGGAAAGAAATTCCTTGTGGATTTCGGTATGCAGCAGGGCGAGGATATTTTTGAAAATGTTCAGATACCTGTCTCTCCTTCAAATATAGATTTCGTTCTTCTTACTCACGCACATATAGACCACTCGGGACTTCTCCCGCTGCTGTATTCGGGAGGCTTTCAGGGTGAGATACACGCTACGGAGGCAACCTCTAACCTCTGCTCCGTAATGCTCCGTGACAGCGCTCACATACAGGAATTTGAAGCCGAATGGCGCAGCCGTAAGGCTGCCCGCCGCGGCGAGCCCGACTATGAGCCCCTTTACACTATGGACGACGCTATCGGCGCTATCGAGCTCTTTGTGCCTCACCGCTATGAGAAGGAATTCGAGGTCTGCGAGGGTATAAAGGTGCTCTTCCGCGACGCAGGTCATCTTCTCGGCTCGTCGAGCATACTCCTCACCCTCACTGAGGACGGAGTTACCAAAACTATTGCCTTTTCGGGCGATATCGGCAATACCCAGCAGCCTCTCATACGAAATCCGCAGTATATAGCTTCTGCCGATTACGTTGTTATGGAGTCCACCTACGGAAACCGCGTTCACGACCGCCCCACGGACTATACAGCTTCTCTTGCTAAAGTATTGCAGGAGACCTTTGACCGCGGCGGAAGCGTTATCATACCGTCCTTTGCAGTGGGCAGAACGCAGGAAATGCTGTACTTCATACGCCATATCAAGTCCGAGGGACTTGTAAACAAGCATGACGGCTTCCCCGTTTATGTGGACAGCCCCCTTGCAAATGAAGCTACGGATATATTCATAAGCAACCGCGAAAGCTGTTATGACGAGGAAGCTCTTGAGTTCGTCCGCAAGGGCATCAACCCCATAAGCTTCGACGACCTTATAAGAACGGTCAGCAGCGACGACTCCCGAACCATTAACGACGACCCCCGCCCGAAGGTCATCATCTCCGCCAGCGGTATGTGCGAGGCAGGACGTATCAAGCACCACCTCAAGCATAACCTGTGGAAAAAGGAGAATACCATACTCTTTGTCGGCTATCAGGCAAGCAATACCCTCGGCAGAGCCCTCGTTGACGGCGCAAAGCGCGTAAAGCTCTTCGGCGAGACAGTAAAGGTCGCCGCACGTATAACACAGCTCCCCGGTATAAGCGGTCACGCCGATATGAACGGGCTCCTTGACTGGGCTAAGTCCGTATCGGGAGTTCAGAGATTCTTTATCAACCACGGCGAGGCAAACTCCTCGGAAAGCTTTGCACAGCGTCTGCGGGACGAGCTGGGCGCTGAGGTATACGCTCCTTTCAGCGGTGCGGAATTCGACATAGCCGAAAATATCATAACTGTTGATGCTGAGCCTATACCGATACCCAAGCGCAAAAACAGCGCGAACTTCAACATTGCCTACAGCGATCTTGTGGCAGCTTCCGACCGACTTGCAGCTCTTATCAGAGACTCCGACGGCAGGACAAATGCAGATATGAGGCAGCTCACAGAAGCAATACACAAGCTCTGTGATGACTGGAAGCTGTAATGCGCGCCTGCCCGAAATGCGGAAGCAGAATAGACGATAATGCAGAAAAATGTCCTTTTTGTGAGGAGATGAGCGAGTCTGACCGCCGCTCCTACAAACATTCAAGCAAATCCCTATATTACGTATTACTTGTATTGACTTTCATTTACGCAGTTATCTGTGCAGTAAACGGCATAAAAAACATTCTGGATATAAGATCAAATATCCGATCATTTGACGACAGTTATTTCGGCATGGTGGAGAACAGCCACACCTCCACCGTGATATATACTGTTTCAGCAGGTCTGCTGCCGCTTATATTCATACTATTCATTGCCATACTTATGGTCAGTGAAAGATCACCTCTGCTGATGATCTTCCCCGCTGCGGGGATATTGGTGGAGCTTGCCCAGATAGTTAAGGAGTATAAAAACTATTCGTATATAATCAGGAGCTATATGTCCTATCTCTACGGTATCATCGCAATGGATATCTTCTCGGCGCTGCTCGTTACAGTATTCTTTGCGGTCATGATACGCATGATACTGAAGGACTTCACTATCTCCCAGAGCCGTATGCTCGTAGTTTTCGGATTTATACTCGTGGCGTCCCGTGTTCTCCTGAAGATAAATATGTCGGAAGACCCCGAGATACTCCGATTCGTATCCAATACCAAGTCATACATCTTTCTTTCGGCACTTCTGATGAATGTCAGACGAAGATATTCCAACAGCAAAAAAATGTAAAGCCATGGAGCAGCTGCATACTGCTTCATGGCTTTACTGTTGTCAATAAGGCTTCAAGCCCCTGTGACCATTGGGTCACAGGGGCTTTGGGATGAATGTATACGGGGAAATGATCGCATTTATAAAACTTTACCGAGCAGCTGCTTCTGAAGCATCACCGCGTCTGCAATGCCTGTTTCGCTGTCGCCGTTGATGTCAGCGTTTGAAAGCGAAAGACCTGTGAGCTTCACCTGTTCCGTGAGAGCTTTCCTGTAACGCAGCATATCGAATACATCAACACGCCTGTCGCCGTTTATATCCCCTTTTATGCCATAGAAGCCGAAGTCCTCAACATTGAACAGATAGCCGTCGCCGCCCCTGAATACAAGGTAAACGTCCTGAGCTCCCGTACACTGTCCTGTCTTGCAGCTCAATTTCTTATACTTGTCCCAGCCGTCAGTTCCGGGAACATCGCACTTGCCTATGAGCTCGCCGTCTGAAGCGCCGATGCGTATCTCGATAGCTCCGCCCTCTGTAGCGCTTGCCGCACTTACGCGGAAACCCTCCGCGCCACTCTCAAAGTCGAGATCACGGAAAACTATATACGAACCGTCGGTAATGTAGCCTATTGCGCTGCTGCCGCTGTCGTCCTTTCGGATACCGCCGTACATGAAATTGTATCCTCTGCCGTTATAGGTCCTGTAAGCGGTGCGCGGAACAGGCGGTTTGCCGTCCCTGCCCCATATTTCCAGCTCATAGACCGAAGCTCCTCCATCGTTGGTCTGAGTTGATGTTATCATTTCCAGTCTGATGTACCTTGCCGAAAATCCGCTGACATTCCGTCCGCAGGAGCTCTTTGTATTGCCGTAGACAGCGGCTATATCAGTCCAGCTTTTGCCGTCTTCACTGGCCTGTATCCTGAAATCGCGGGGGTTGAATTTTATATCCTCCTTTACGCCTGCGAACCTTGCGTTCCAGCGCTGTATATCATAGCTCTCGCCGAGGTCTGTCTGCACCCATTCGCCGCCGAGCCCGTCATTGTGACTCCATTTGGTATTGTCGCTTCCGTCGCATATGAAAGAAGCGTCGGCGTTCTTCTCGGAGCCCGATGCTGTGACCTCCTTATTGAGAGCAAGATTTTGCAGAGCGCTTGAAGCGCTGTCAAGCTGCAATTCGCCGCTGAGCCTGTACTCCTTACCCTTTTCGGTGTCAAAGCTTATCGTCGTGCCGTTGTATCTTACGGTACAGGTGCCGCCCGACTTTGATAGTATAGCCGCTTTTTCAAGCATACCGTTCTTCCAGCTCATCTCTGTTACCTCAAAGTTGCCGCGGGCACAGAGACCGTTAGCGTGCCCGTCCGACCACTGCTTCGGAAGTGCGGGGAGAAGGGTTATAACGTCGTTCTGACTTTGCAGGAGCATTTCCGCGATACCCGATGTGAAGCCGAAGTTTCCGTCTATCTGGAATGGCGGATGTGCGTCCCACAGATTATCGTAAAGCCTGCCGTAGTTGTTTACGGGAGAAATAAGCAGCTTTACGAGGTTGTAAGCATGAGCGCCGTCCTCCAGCCTTGCCCAGCAGTTGAGCTTCCATGCCTCGGACCAGCCCGTACCGTCGTCGCCGCGTCCGTTGAGAGATGCGGCAGCTGCCTTTGCGGTAGCGGGATTGTCCTCGGGAGTTATCTCAAATCCGGGGTAAAGTGCATACATATGGGAGATATGGCGGTGCTTTTCGTTGGGATCGTCCCAATCCTGAGCCCATTCCTGTATCTGTCCCCATTTGCCTATAGTCTCGGGGCGGATAAGGGTGAGCTTTGAGTTGAGCTGACTGCGGAGCTCCGCGTCAGTGCCAAGTATCTCCGAAGCCTCCGCAACGTCCTTGAACAGCTCACGGGCTATGCCGTTGTCCATGGTAATGCTCTGGTCTATGCAGGCGTCGGGATATGCGGGGAGATTTATCTCGGGAGAGGTACTCGGACTTATGACCGCATACTCCTGACCGTTTATATCGGCAGTTGTCATGAGCTCATTGAGAAACTCCGCACTGCCTTTGATAACGGGGTAAATGTCTGCGAGGTATTCCTCGTCCTGATTGAAGCGGTAAGCGTCATAGAGCATATTTGACACCCATGCGCCTCCTGTGGGCCACTGTCCCCACGCGCCGTCGATAGCGCCCGTCCTGTTCCACAGGTCGGTATTGTGGTGGAGCACCCAGCCCTTGTTTATGCCGTAGTTTGCCTTTGCAGTCTTACTGCCTGCCTCTGCCAGTCCCTTTGCCTTCTCTGCGAACGGAGCGAAGCATTCGGCAAGATTTGTGGTGAATGCAGGCCAGTAATTCATTTCGTAATTTATATTTGTGGTCGCCTTGCTTCCCCATGCGGGAGAGGAGTATTTATTCCATATGCCCTGTAAATTCATCGGCTGCGCGTCACGTGAAGCGCTTATCATGAGGTATCTGCCGTACTGGAAGAGGGTCTTGACCATTTTCGGGTCATCTGAACGGCCGAAGTCCGCTATGCGCTGCGGAGCAGTCATTTTAAGCACATTTGCGGTATCTCCGCCGAGGTCAACGTCCACACGCTTGAAGAGCTCCTGATAATCAGCCTTGTGGTTTTCGTAGAGGGTCTCGTATGAGAGCTTTGAAGCTCTTTCGATATCTGCCGCAGCGCCGCCTTTTTCGTCGCCGTTACAGGTCTTGTAGTCAACGAAATTAGTACGGACAGATGTGAGTATTATAAGCGAATTTGCATCAGATACCGTTACCTTGCCGCTGCCTGCGCTCACCCTTCCGCCGTCGGGTATGAACCTGCTGCGTGATGAGAAATAAACAGCGCCCCTGATCCACAGATCCTCGTCACCGTGACCGTTTGCAACGAGAGTATCGTTCCCGTCGGTGGTCACTCCGCCGTTTAGTACGCCGTCATAGCCTGCTGTCAGCGATACGGAGTTCGGGCTGTCGCAGGTTATGCGTGTTACCATTACCTGATTGGGATGGCTCACGAAGGTCTCGCGGGTGTATTTCTTGCCGCCGAAGGTGTAAGTCGTTCTTGAAACAGCGTCGTTCATGTCGAGCTCACGGGAATAATCCCCCACTCTCTCATGTCCGAAGCTGAGCTTTAATGCACCTACTTTCTGATATTTTGCTTCACCGCCGCCGATCATATACCGTCCGACGATGCCGTTTGCGTCGTTGTACTTTCCGTTTTTGAGGAGCTCCTGCACCTCCTTGATATGTGAGGCAGCATCGCTTCTGTTGTTGTCGCCGGGACCCGAGCTCCAAACGTTACACTCATTGATGTCGATCAGCTCATCGGGGCAATTGCCGTAAACCATTGCGCCGATACGTCCGTTTCCCAGCGGAAGCGCCTTGTAGAACGACTCGTCGTTGTTGAAGGCGTTGTCGGTATTGACAAAGCCTGCCATGCTGTCATAGCGGAGAACGAGGTCGTCATCATGCGGATAGACCGCAGCTGCCGCCGCATCTGTGTTTTTCAGCCGCATGGTCGGACTTCCGCCGTATATGGGCGGTATTGCCATACAGGCTGAAAGGAAAACGGAAATGAGCCTTTTTGTCTTTTTAAGTTTCATTCCTTACCAACTCCCTGATGGATACCCTGCCTGTATATCCCCTGACAGACAGGTACTGTTTGTCTCTTTATATATTAAATATTACCACCTGTGCAACAAAATGTCAATAAAATATATACAGTTTCCACAAAGTCAATACATTTAAGGTGATAATTTTGCGAAAACGATACATAAGAGGGCAAGATTTAAGTAATTTTTAAGGAGCAGTATAAGAAAACAAACACCTGCAGGAACAGCTCTTCCGAACTGTCTCACAGGTGTCTGATAATTATATTGTTTATTGAGTATTTCAGCCTTTCAATGCCTTTTCAAGCCAGACATTGGCAATATCGAGAGCTTCATAAAGACCGCACTCGCGCTCTGCGTTCTTGACAAAAGCCTTGAGAGGGTCAGGCTCGTTGGTATCCATCTGTACAACTCTTACCTTTGAAGTCATCTGCTCACCGTTCTCCTCTTCCGTTTCGAGAATCTGGATAAAAATAACATAAGGATCTGACATATAGCCGTAGTATATCTGATTGCCGCTTCTTACCAGCGGATAACCCTTGTATGTGTTGAATTTCTCGATCATTATATACCTCCTTGAAATTACCATGTCGTGACGAAATCTTCATCCGACTCCAATCTGCGTATGTTGTCCAAAAGGACGCTGACAAATGACTTTGTGCAGTAATACTTGCTCTCGCCGTCAACGACTATGAGTGAACGCATTACCGAATCATCATAGAAATCATATGTCTCAGTCTTTCCTCTGTATGAATCATAATACTTTATTGTTGCCTGCGGCTCTCCCTCGGGTACGGGAACACCCAGCGCGAATTCCTCCGCATTGGAGCTGTTGATGAATGCATAGAGCTTTCTGTATCTCTCGGAATCGAACTCGCTGCCGTTGAGAGTTACCTTGAAATCCTCGGATTTGGGATTTTCGGGGATATTCTCGGGATCTGACGGCTTTATGACGAATTCCGCCTTCTCGCCGCCTCCGCTTACGGTCATATCCGTGATGTTCCATACATATGAGGTTATAAGCATCCTTGTTGCGATATCTATTGGCTGAACACCGAGCCACGGAGCTTTGCCCTCGGGAATGATATATATAACATTGCCTCCCTCAAGCATTCCGTAGCAGCACTTCGTGCCCGAATTATCCGCAAACACTTCGCTGAGGAGCAGCACATGGCTGCTGCCGTCCTTGCACTCAACAGAGACCCTGCAGAAAGGCTCGCTGAGACCTGCGTTCTTGATATCCTCCTCTGTGCAGTGGAGCACATATATCTCCGAAGCATTAAGTCCGAACATACCCGTTATAACAGTTGTGGAGCCCTCAACAGTAAGATAGCTCTCCGTAGGAGTTATCATCTTGAAGGACGATGAAGTACCGCCCGAATGAGCGCCCTCGCTGTCCTTGTCGTACTCTATGAGGATATTTGTGTCCATATCGCTGCGCTCGATCTCGACGCGCTCTACATCGGGCTCCGAGCCGTCCTCAGGCTTTGCGAGCACGGTAGTCTTTATGAAATCCTTCAATTCTCTGGTATAGGAGGCGACATTTGACGGCTCAACAGCGTAAACGTCATTGCTGCCGTCCACCATTACGTATATCGACTCCTTTGAGGGAGCTGTATCGCCCAAGAAAAATTTTACGACTTTTCCCGATTCGTATGTGATCTCTACTGTTGCGTGAGGGTCGTCAAAGCCGTATTTTGAAGTATCCTCACAGCCTCTTGCAACGACGGACTTTGCAGTAAGGCCGTTGCCGTTATTTGCCAGTGTTGATACCATAGCTTCGTCGATATCAAGGTCCGAGTATCCCTCAAGGGTATATGCCGCAGACTCCCCTTCTGCTGTGGGAGCTGTCTTTATCAGAGCGGTCATTTTACCGCTTTTGTTGGTGACTGCGGCTTTTTTCACAACTCCTTCATCGCCGTCGCTTACAAGGACAGTACCCTCACCGTCGGCTGTAGTCGCCAGCAGTTCAAGATTACTGGAGCTGCCGCCCTTATCGGTATCATCGGGCGTGAGCTTCATATAAGCATATCCTCCGCCCAGCAGCGCTGCAAGAACAGCGCTGAGAGCAATTATTCCCTTTGCCTGCTTTTTCATTACTTATTTCTTCTCCTTAACAGTACGAATACGCCGACAGCAGCAATAATGAAAGGTATTATCCACATAACGATGATGCGGATATTCCTTACCTGCTTCGCGGTAGGAGCTATGAACGAGCTCTGGAGGCTCTTGTCGGGGATGACAGTGCCGTTCTCCTTGCCTGTCATATTATTGATAGTATTGATAAGCACATTTGCGTTGTTGAACGTATTATTCTGCTGGATATATGTGCTTCCTGTCATAAGAGGACTTCCTATTACGAGAAGCTGGCTCGCCAGGAGCTTGAATTCCTCGGAGCGCTCCTTTCTTGAGAGCATGATTACAGGTCTTGCACCGTTTTCTCCGAACTTTCCGTCCTTTTCTTTAATATCGGCTGTATAAGAAGTGTCAAATGAGCTGAGCACTTCCTTGACGATATCCTCGTTGTTCTTCTTGATCTGAGAGAGCTCTCTTGAACGGTCTGCAACTATAGGGAGCTTTTCGTTAGGCAGAGCACCAACGGCTTCTGTATCGCTTACATTGAGCAATACCATAGTATTGTACATGATAGCGTTTTTGTCGTCATATACAAGATTATCCTCTACCTTTATGCTCCAGTCCGCAAGGAAGCTGTCGATATTCGTCAGCCCCGACTTGCTGAAATCGGGAGTATATATCATGTTCTTGCCGTAATTTCCGCCGTTGTAGAGGAAATCGCTGAGCTTCTTGATTATATCCTCGGTAAAGTCAACGGAGGGAGCAAAAACTACTACCATATCATAATCGGCAGGAGATAACTCGTCCTTTGCGATATCTATTTCCGTGCAGTCATAGCCGTTCTTTGAAAGGAGCTCATTCTCGAATGTATGAGCTGCATCGCTGTAGAACTGAGCGTCATAGAGAGAAGCTCCGTTCATTGTATTGGCAAATGCCACCTTTACGATATCGTCGTCCGTAACGCTCCTGATAGCCGATGTGAGCATACTTTCGCCTGCGAAGTTGAATATGAGCTGCTGGTTTTTCAGCGCATTCTCATCATATGCCAGCATATTCATTACATCGCTCTCGGAGAGCACCTTAACTCTGCCGCCCGAGCTTACGATGATGCTGCCGCTGCCGATATCGCCGTTGTAGTTTTCCTTATATTTGTTTATGATATCGGGGTCGATATCCATATTAACGTATTTTACGCTTACGCTGCCGCTGCCCTGCTGTGCATATACCGAATACTTATCGAGTATCTCGGGTATCATGTCATAGGGGATATCAGAGGGAACTCCGTAATTCTGAGCGTAGTAATTCTCTCTGTACTGTCTGAGAGCCTCAAAATAATCCTTTGTTGAGGTAACTGTTATCTCAACATCCTTGGTGAGATTTTTCATTGCATTTATTGACTCTTCGCTGAGATCGTACCTGTTATCGGGAGAAATGTCTATCTTCAGCGGAGACCTCTTTGCCACCATGCTCACCATGATGTTGATGACTACTACTATAGCAAGAACGAGTGCGATGATGATATAGAACATCGAACCGTACTTTATTCTTCTGCTGTTCCACTTGCTGATCTTTTCCTCAGCAGCTTCACCGATCTCCTCAGCAGCTTCTGCTGCTGCATCGGCAGTCTCTTTGATTTCCTTTTCATCGAGATCTTTTTTACTCATCTGTATCAAAACCTTCCTTTCCTGTAGCTCAGCTCCAGCGTCTCTTTTCCAGACCCTTGACGGTCAGGAAATTAAAGATGAAAGCTGTGCTGACAAAGAATAATACACTCGGAAGGCTGAATACTCCCCTTGTGAATTCAACATATCTTGAATAGAAGGCTATATTTGATACTGCCTTATAAACAAGTCTCTTGGCAAAATTGCCGTTCTCGAAGGAAGCGACAAGGTTTTCCGAAAGGTAGATGACCACCAGAACCACGAGGCATACTACCGCGGAAGCCATCTGATTTTCGGTAAGAGAGGATATGAACAGTCCAACTGCTATGAATGCGGCTCCGAGGAACAGCATAGCAAAATAGTTGCCCAGCAGTGACGGCCATATCACATCACCGAGATAATTGATTATGAATGCATACACAAATATTATTGACTCGGCAATGATATACAGTGTAAGAGCTGCAAAGTATTTGCCGAGGACGATGTCCCAAAGGCTTATTGGAGCGGTCAGGAGCCCCTGATCCGTCTTGTTCTTTTTCTCCTCACTGATGAGCTTCATCGTGAGTATGGGAATGAGGAACAGTACAATGATGAACATTGACTGGAAAAGACTTGAAGTATCCGCATTTCCCGCAAGTATTACAGTATTATAGAAGAATATTCCCGAAACGAGCCAGAAGACGGCAAGAAATACATATGCAACGCCCGATGTAAAGAATGAGCCCATTTCACGTCTGTAGATCGCCAGCATTATTCCTCACCTCCGTTGCTTTCTTCATTTTCTGCTTCCTTTTCGGGTACAGCCGTTTCTTCCTCTTCGGAGCTGTCATCCTTAACGGCGCTGAGCCTGCCTTTTTCGTCGACTTTAAGGTCTATTTTCGGAGAAGCAGATTTTTTCTTCCTGTTGGCTCCGGTGTCTATGCCCTCGTCCATGGTTATCTTAAGGAAGATGTCCTCGAGAGTGAGATCTGAAAGCTGGAGCATAAGGATATTCCAGCCGTTTTCGCTGCATACCCTGTTTATCTCGCGTCTTACGTCTGTCTGACCGTCGGTCTCCACGTCGTAGTCGTATATGCCCTTTTCGCGCTCCATATCGGCACGGATATACTTGATGCCGTTTATAGCCTTGATAGCGTCCGTTATAAGGCGCTTGTCATCTGCGGTATGGGTAGGACCTTCGATACGAAGCGTCATTTTATGCTCGTTGGTGATATTGTGGGCGATCTCGTCCGCAGTACCGTCAGCGGCGACCTCTCCCTTGTTGATAATGATTATCCTGTCGCAGACAGCCTGTATCTCGGGGAGAATATGTGATGAAAGTATAACAGTGTGTCTTTTGCCGAGCTTCTTGATAAGGCTTCTTATCTCGATGATCTGGTTCGGGTCGAGACCGACTGTAGGCTCGTCAAGGATAAGCACGGGCGGATTGTTTATGAGCGCCTGAGCAAGACCTACTCTCTGACGATATCCCTTTGACAGGTTCTTGATTATCCTGTGTCTTACATCCTCTATCTTGCAGAGATTGCAGACATCCTTCAGGTGAGCTTTTCTCGGGAGCTTACACTTTTTCAGATCGTATATGAAGCTGAGATAAGCCTCAACGGTCATATCCACATAAATAGGCGGTATCTCGGGAAGATAGCCTATATTTGCCTTGGCTTTCTTAGGCTCTTCAAGAATATCCGTGCCGTCTATGAGGACCTGTCCCGAAGTGGACGAGATATATCCCGTAAGCATATTCATAGTAGTTGATTTTCCCGCACCGTTCGGCCCGAGAAATCCGAGTATCTCACCCTTTTCGACCTTGAAACTTATATTCTTTACAGCGACCTTGTCACCGTACTTCTTAGTAAGGTTCCTGACCTCTATCATTGGGTTTTACCCTCCTTATTGCGTATGTTGCTGCGGCACAGCCAAAGCAGTGCCGCTATATTTTACAGCCTTTACTATGTTAATACCTTTATGTGATAACAGAGTGAAAGCAGTGCGAATTTTTTACAATATATTCATGGCAGACTTTATATCCGCATTTATCTGCCTTTTCAGCTCGTCAAGAGAGCCGAATTTCCTTTCGGGGCGTATAAAGCTGTGAAAGCTGACGCTGACGGTCATTCCGTAAAGGTCGCCTCTGAAGCCGATGATATGCGTCTCCGCAAGTGGTCTGCGAACTCCCTCTATGGTAGGCTTCACTCCCACATCGGTCACGGAGCTGTACATTTTTCCGTTTATTTCGGTGCTTGTAGCGTAAACGCCGTACCTCGGCACGAGCTGACCGTCACCGAAGTCCTGATTTATAGTAGGGAAGTCGATAGTCCTGCCTATGTGGTTACCGTCCGCTACCTCTGCATTTATGAAATAATCCGAGCCCAGCAGGCAGTTTGCCGCAGGGATATCCCCTGCCAGCAGGATCTCTCTTATACGGCTTGACGACACGATGCTGCCGCCGTATTCAACTGCGCCGACTACCTCGACCTCAAAGCCGAAGCGTTCTCCGAAGCCCTTAAGCTCCTCAGCGCCGCAGGAAGCCTTTCTGCCGAACCTGAAATCCCCGCCGCAGCACACATGAGCAGCGCCCATGCGCTCCGCAAGGATATCCCGTGCGAATTCCTCGCCCGAAAGTCCGCAGAGGCTCTCAAAGGACGGACTGAAAACAATGTCCACGCCCAGCTGCTCCCGCAGTATCATGTCCTTTTCCGCTTCCGTATAGATATACCCCGAAGAGCCCCCTGCCTTACGCAGAGCGCACTCGGGCCCGAAGGTGAATACCGCTGCCGCAAGCCCCTTTTCCCTCTGAGCCAGCGCAGCGTTTATGACCGCGCGGTGTCCGAGGTGTACACCGTCAAATATCCCGAGAGCGACCGATGAAAGCTTTTTTTCCATACAGTCACCCTAAATTCTTTCCGATACGGAGCTCGCCGCTTTCAAAGTCGGCAAAGGCAGTACCTATAAAGCCCCCGTCAAAGCCGTACACTCCGTAGCTCTCAACTCCGCTGCGAATGTCTCTGAGCCTTGATATATCGAGCTTTACGCCGTTTCTGTACATTTTTGTCTGAGCCTCACCCAGCCTCAGCTTCGGGAGCTTCTCAAAAACACGCTCTATAGGCAGTATGAGCCCCTCAAGCCTGTCCTCGTCTCTTGCCTGCTGTATCTCCTCAAGAGTATGGCAGTCCGCAAGTGTAAAGCCGCCCGACGACGTTCTAACAAGTGAGGTCATTATGCCGCCGCAGCCTATTTTTTCGCCGATATCACTGATAATAGTCCTTATATAGGTGCCCTTGCCGCAGGATATGGACAAAACGCCCTCACGGGTGCTGATGTCATACTCCTCCAGCACAAGGCTGCTGACCTCTGTCTCACGCGCCTGACGCTCCACCTCTATACCCTGCCTTGCAAGGTCGTAAAGGCGCTGACCGTTCACCTGAACAGCCGAATACATCGGCGGGAGCTGCATTATCCTGCCGGTGAAATCGGGGATAACAGCTTCTATCTGTCCGCGGCTCACAGCCATATCCGAGCTTTCGCGCACCTCGCCCCATACATCCTGAGTATCCGACACAGCTCCCAGACGGAAGCCCGCACGGTAGCTCTTGGTATTGTCGGGCATTATATCGCAGGCTTTGGTGGCATTTCCGACGAACACCGGCAGTACTCCCGTAGCCATAGGGTCGAGAGTGCCGCCGTGACCGAGACGCTTTATACGCAGTATCCCGCGGAGCTTCGCAACAACGTCAAATGATGTGAAGTCCTGCGGCTTGTCAACGCAGAGTATCCCGTTCATTCACCAAGCGCCTTTCCGACAGCCTCGATGAGCTGTTTCTTTGCGTCCTCAAGAGGGCCGCTTATAGTGCAGCCCGCAGCCTTTGCGTGACCGCCGCCGCCTATTGACTGGCATATCTTCGATACGTTGACATCATTTGCGGAACGGAGCGAGCACTTGAATACGCCGTCCTCACGCTCGCGCATGAGTATTCCCACCTCTGTGTTCTCAAGCTGGATAGTGAGCGGAGCGAAGCCCTCGAGCTCCTCCATTGATACGCCCATATCCTTCATCATTTCCTGAGTTACCGCAGCAATGGCGATCTTTCCGCCGAGACAGTACTCCATGAGCTCGTTTACCTTTGCCTCGAGCTTGAGTCTGCCCATTGACTTTACGTCGAACATATAGCGGTTTATACGTGCAAAATTGATATCGAAGCTCTTCATCATCTCCGCAGCTATCTCATGGGCACGGGGAGTTGTGCAGTCGTACTTGAAGCAGCCCGAATCCGTAGCTATGCCAGTATACAGGCACATAGCGCAGTGCTTCGTTATCTTGATATGCATATACTGTGCAAGGTCATAGATGATCTCGCAGGCAGCGGTAGCATCACCGCGGAGAAGAGTTTTCTCCGCATAGTTGTTGTTTGAGATATGATGGTCGATACAGAGCTGTACTCTTCCTCCGTAGATCTCCTTATAATTGCCCATAAGGGTCTCATCGGCTATATCCACCGCGATAATGGTCTTAGGCTCAAAATCCTCGCCTGCGCCCCCTTCCGTGAGGAAGCTGTAGCGTGACGGGAATACATCGTGGCATACTACCCTGCTTCGGATACCCATCTGTGCAAGCAGATCCTTCATTGCAAAGCCCGCGCCTATACAGTCTCCGTCAGGATTGCGATGAGTAATTATAACTGCGTCCTCGCAGTTTCTGAGAAAGAGCTCAGCCTCACTGAATCCAATGAACATACAAAGCCCTCCTTACAGCAAGTCGTGGAGCTTCTTGCTTATCTCCGCACTTCTCTCGATGGAGTTGTCGGCGATAAAAGTAAGCTCGGGCGACTTACGCATCTTAAGTCTGTGAAAAAGCTCGCGCTTGATGAAGCCTGCGCCGCTTTTTAATCCCTCAACCGATTCCTTAGCCCTCTCTATACCGTCAAAGCTGGAAACGTATATCTTGCAGCTCGACATATCGCCCGAGAGGTCAGCTCTTACGATCGTGAGCATCTTGTCTATCCTCGGATCCTTTAACTCGCGGAGGATAGCTGTCATCTCACGTTTTATATCTTCAGCCATACGGCTGTTCTTGAAATTAGGCATTTTATTCCTTTCTGTCGTTACAGTTTGACGGTAAAGCCGCCTCCTGCTGTCTCTTCATGCTTATCGGACTCGGCAGATTTTTCCTTCTTTGCAGAAGCTTTTTTCGCAGCGGGCTTCTTTGCGGCAGGCTTTTTTGCTGCCGTTTTCTTTGCTGCGGGTTTCTTTGCGGCAGGCTTCTTTGAAGTCTTTGCCGCTGCCTTTTCCTCGGGCTTTTTCACGGCTGCCTCAGCCTCCGCCTCAGCAGCTTCCACAGCCGCTGTGCCCTCGGGATCATTGAAAAATCCGCCTTTGAACATATCTGCCGAAAAAGCCTGATCCTCAGCTGTTGCGCTGTAATCGGGAATATCGTCGTCGCCCTCTTCGCCGTAGTATATATCGGCATATTTTCCGTACTCGGGCTCGAGCTCCGTGTCGCTTACGGGACGCTCGATGCCCATGAGGTCTCCGAGATCTTCCTCAGGCTCTTCCATTGCACTGCACTGGCCGAGAAGAATCTTCTTTACCGACTGGAAGAAGAAAATATCTATCGGTCCGAAATCGTCCCATGCCAGTGCCTCGTCGCAGTACTGCAGCATATCCGCAGTACTCATTCTGCTGTTATCCATCAGAAACTCCCCCTTATATCATAATATAATATCAGTCCTCGCGGTATTCCTCAACGATATACGTCTCGAAGATATCGCCCTCCTTGACGTCTGCGAACTTTTCAAGGCTGATACCGCACTCATAGCCCTCGGCAACTTCCTTTGCGTCGTCCTTGAAGCGCTTGAGGCCTGCGATCTTGTCATCTGCAATGATGATTCCGTCACGCACAACACGCACCTGACTTCCTCTTGTAACCTTGCCGCTGAGAACGTAGCTTCCCGCTACCATTCCCACATTGGATATCTTGTATACCTGACGCACCTCGACTCTTCCCTGCTCTACGTCGCGGTACTTCGGAGCGAGCATCCCCTTCATGGCGGTGGATATCTCCTCGATAGCGTCGTAGATGATGCGGTAAAGTCTGATGTCTACTCCGTCACGTGCGGCACTGTCCGCTGCAACGGGATCTGGTCTTACATTGAAGCCGACGATGATAGCGTTTGAAGCATTTGCCAGCATTACGTCGCTCTCCTTGACAGCTCCTACAGCTCCGTGGATGACTCTTACTCTTACCTCGTCGTTGGAGAGCTTTTCAAGCGACTGCTTTACAGCTTCAACAGATCCCTGAACGTCTGCCTTTACAACGATAGGCAGCTCCTTGATCTCGCCCTCTGCGATCTGACTGAACAGATTGTCGAGAGTTACCTTGCGGTAAGCGTTGAACTGCTCCTGCTTAGCCTCGTGCTTTCTCTGCTCAACGAGCTCTCTTGCAAGTCTTTCGTCCTCAACTGCATTGAAGATATCACCTGCACTGGGGACCTCTGCAAGACCTGTTATCTCAACAGGCACTGACGGACCTGCCGCCTTAACGGTCCTTCCCTTGTCGTTTGTCATTACACGTACACGTCCCACAGCTGTTCCTGCAATGAGGACATCGCCCTGTCTGAGCGTACCGTTCTGTACGAGAAGTGTTGCGATAGGACCTCTGCCCTTGTCGAGACGTGCTTCGATAACAGTACCCTTTGCAAGTCTGTCGGGGTTAGCCTTGAGCTCCTTGACCTCGGCAACGAGGAGAACATTTTCAAGGAGCTCGTCAATTCCCTCGCCTGTCTTGGCTGAAACGGGTACGCATATTACATCGCCGCCCCAGTCCTCGCATACGAGGTCGTACTTTGTGAGCTCTTCCTTGATACGGTCGGGATTTGCGCCCTCCTTATCCATTTTGTTGATAGCAACGATAATGGAAACTCCCGCAGCCTTCGCGTGGTTGATGGACTCGATGGTCTGCGGCATGATGCCGTCGTCTGCGGCAACTACGAGGATAGCGATATCTGTGATATTCGCACCTCTTGCACGCATTGATGTGAACGCCTCATGTCCCGGAGTATCGAGGAAGGTGATGTCCTGTCCGTTGATATTTACCTGATAAGCACCGATATGCTGCGTGATTCCGCCTGCCTCGCCTGCTGCGACATGAGCGTTTCTGATACGGTCAAGGATAGAAGTCTTACCGTGGTCTACGTGTCCCATTACTACTACAACAGGGCAGCGCGGCTGAAGGTTGGTATCGTCATCGTCTGTATCGTCGATAAGACGCTCCTCAATGGTAACGATGACCTCCTTTTCTACCTTTGCACCCATTTCGTCCGCAACGATAGCGGCAGTATCAAAGTCTATCTCCTGATTTATGGAAGCCATTACGCCCAGCTTCATGAGCTGCTTGATAACGTCCGTAGCTGTAGCCTTGAGGCGGGATGCAAGCTCGCCGACTGTGATATTGTCGGGGATGAGCACCTTGAGCTGCTGCTTTCTTGCTCTTTCCAGCTCCAGTCTCTTGAGCTTCTCTGTCTCGGACTCCTTCTTTGAGAACTGCTGACGGTTCCTCTGAGCAGACTTCTGATTGATCTTCTGCTTCTTTGAGGAGTAGTTGTCATTCTTGTGCTTGTTGGAGGTAGCCATCTGGTCGTATCTCTCGTTGTACTTATCGAGGTCTACATAGCTTCCTCTTGTATCTACTGTACGGCGCTGGGTCGAAGTCTGAGCTGTCTCTGAGCTGAAAGCAGCATTGAACTTTGTACGCTCGCCTCTGTCCTGAGCCTTTGCCTGCTCCTTCTTCTTGTCCTTTTTCTTGTCGGGCTTCTTCTCCTGAACGGAAGCGGCAGGCTTGGGAGCTTCCTTTGCGGGAGCTGCTTCCTGCTTCTTTTCGGGCTCTGCCTTTGGAGCTTCCTGAGCCTTTACAGGCTCTGCCTTGGACTCTTCGGTCTTTGCCTCAGCCTTGGGAGCTTCCTTCACGTGAGCTGTTTCCTGCTTCTTCTCGGGCTCTGCCTTTTTCGCGGGAGCAGCAGCCTTCTTCTCGGCGGGCTTTTCGGCGGGCTTTGTCTCAGCCTTTCTGGGAGCGTTCTTATGCTCCTCCTTCTTCTCAGCCTTGGGAGCAGCTGCCTTTTTCTCTTCCTTCTTGGGCTCGGCAGCCTTCTTCTCGGCAGGCTTCTTTGCGGCCTTTTTCTCTTCCTTGGGCTCTTCCGCCTTAGCAGGGCGGGGATCGCTCTTTGAATTGAAGTAGTCGTTGAAGGAGTTTACCGAATAGCGGTCCTTCGTGTAGTGCTCAAGCACCGTATTCATTTCCTCCTCAGTAAGTGAGGAGCCTGTTTTCTTCTTGTTGTCACCTTTCTCCGCAAAGAGATCAATGATCTCCTGTGCAGGGATATTAAGATCTTTTGCAGCGTCGCTTAACTTTATCTTTTTTGCCATAGGCTTGATTACCTCCATAATCTCTGCCGCGCGGATATGCGGCATCAGTATAAAATGTTTTCCATAAACATCTATATAAACGCATTAATGCGATATCTCGGATATTATCTTTTCAAAGCCGTCCGAAAAGCCCTTGTCGGTCACTGCTATGACCCCTGTTTCCTTGCCGCAGAGCCGTCCTATCTCGGACTTGCTCACGTCGGCAGGCAGGTGCTTTATCCCGAACTTTTCGCAGTAGAATCCGACTTCCTTCCTTGTCTTTTCGGAAGTGTCCGAAGCTGTAAGTATACAATGAGCCAAACCGTTTTTCGCAGCCTCAACAGCGCTGTCGAAGCCCTTTACCGCCTTGCCCGCTCTCAGGCATATGCCCAGCAGATTAATCGTCCTGCGGCTCTTTTCCGAGCTCATCCATCATCACCTCGTATACGCTTTCCTCTATCCTGCATGAGAACGACTTCTCGAAGCGTCTTGCTTTTCTTGCTTTTTCAAGACATTCGGTGCTGCGGCAGATATAAGCTCCTCTGCCTGCTGCCTTTCCCTTGAAGTCAAGACTTATCTCGCCCTCGGGAGACTTCACCACACGTATGAGCTCCATTTGGGGCTTCATCTCATTGCAGCCGAGACACATTCTCATAGGTATTTTCTTCGGCTTCATAATTATTCCTCGTCAGCAGCAGCTTCCGTGCTTTCCTCTGCCTCTGCGGGAGCTGTCTCCTCAGCCTGAGCAGTTTCCTCGCTCTCCTCTGCGGGAGGAGCAGCTTCAAATACAGGTGCTACGAAATCGGGGCTCAGCTCTGGAGCTTCCTCGTTGGTAACTGTATCGAACTGGGGCTTGATGTCGATCTTGAAGCCTGTGAGCTTTGCAGCAAGCTTTGCGTTCTGACCCTTGTTGCCGATCGCAAGTGAGAGCTGATTGTTGGGAACTATCACAGTACAGGACTTCTCTTCCATGGAAGTGATGACAGTCTTGAGCACCTCTGCGGGAGCAAGAGCTCTTGCGATGAATTCCTCGGGGACCTCGCTCCACGGGATAATGTCTATCTTCTCGCCGCTGAGCTCGTTCACAACTGCCGTTATTCTCGAACGCTTCGGACCGATGCAGGCGCCGACTGCGTCAACATTCTCGTCCTTTGACCATACAGCTATCTTTGTTCTCGAACCTGCCTCACGGGATATTGACTTCACCTCAACAGTGCCGTCGTATATCTCGGGGACTTCCTGCTCAAAGAGTCTCTTAACGAGGTCCTTGTGAGTACGTGAGATCTTGACTACAGGCTTCTTGTTCTTGCCGATGATGCCTGTGATGTACACCTTTACCATTTTGCCCTCTTCGAGGTTCTCACCTGGTATCTGCTCGTTGCGGAAGAGGTAGAGCTCAGTGCCGTCATATACGACTGTAACTGTTCCTCTGCCGGGTTCTACCTGTGATACCTTTGCAGTGATGCATTCATGCTCCTTCTGCTCGAACTTGCTGAGCATCTGCTCGCGGTTGATCTCTCTGAGGTCGCCCTTGATGGACTGCTTTGCGGAGAGAGCAGCCATTCTTCCGAGCTTGGATATGTCAAGCTCCTTCATGATAGTGCCGCCCACCATAGCGTTGGGGTCCATAGTCCTTGCGACGTCGATATTTACCTCGTTCTCGTCGATAGGCTCATCGTCGATGATGTCCTGTCTGATGTACATTTCGAACTTCTTCGTTTTCGGATCGATCTCCACCGTAATTCTTTCCTCGCTGTGAGGATAAGCTCTTCTTGCCGCCTTCAGCATAGCTGACTTTACTTTTTCGATAAGAAGATCAGTTTCCACGCTGTTTTCTTCGCCGAGAGCTTCAAGCGCCCTGAAAAAGTCCTTATTCATGTTCATGTCTGTAAATTCCTCCAATATATTTTATTTTGTTTTTTCACATTTCAGAAATCGAGATACAGCTTTACAAAAGCTATATCCGCTAGCGGGAACTTCTTTTCCTCACCGCTGCCGAGCATGACTGTCACGCCCTCTTTGTCCGCGCTCACGAGCTGAGCCACGATCTCCTTTTCACCGTCGGTCTCTCTTATGAAGCGTACCCTTACGGTATCGCCCTGACAGACCTCGAAGTGCTCCTCTTTTACGAGCTCGCGCTCCAGACCTGCCGAGCCGACCTCGAGCATATAGCTCTGTGCAATTGGGTCCTTCTCGTCAAGGATATCGCTTATGGGAGCGTTTGCGCGTTCACAGTCCGCAATGGTTATCCCCTCGTCCTGATCTATGAACACCCGCAGGTACCACATAGCGCCTTCCTTTTCGTAGCACACGTCCCATAGGTAGTAGCCGAGCTCGTCGGTTATGGGCTTGATAAGATCGTATACCTTTTGTTCCGTACCGCCGAATTTTTTAAATTTCATAGGCAGTTTTTCCCGATATATCGGTTTTCTCCTTTCTCTGAAAAGTAATAGTAGCGATATAAATACTAAAGACCGGAAGGGTTCCGGTCTTTGGGTTTACTATCATCATAAAATATTATACCACGGTTTTTCGCAAAAATCAAGTGCTTTTCGGAATTTTTTTCAAAAAACCGAAGATTTTTCCGCAAAGCGAGTTCTGAACTGCGTTTGCCGCGCAAAAAAGCTCCCCTCAGAGCCTTGCGGCGGCTTCAAGGAGAGCTTCTTATCTATTATTTGATCCCTTTGTTCCCATATCATTTTTCAAAGCGTAAAGCTTCTGCGTTTCACCCCCGCAGCATCACTTCACAGCTGCCATGTTTACTTTCGTAGTCGTAGTCCTGATATTGCTCTGCATATAGTAATGGTCGACCTCAAGGAACCTCTTGTCGATACCGTCAATATCGAATTTTTCAGGGCCTATTGGATCTGTACAGGGGTCTATCCATGTTTCGGGCATAGGCTTTGTGAAAGTCGGCATAGGCTTAGTAAAAGTAGGCATGGGCTTAGTATATGTCGGCATAGGCTTTGTAAGCGTAGGCATGGGCTTTGTATATGTCGGTATAGGCTTAGTATACGTAGGCATAGGTTTTGTAAGCGTAGACATGGGCTTTGTGTATACGGGCATCTGTGTCACTATTGACATTTCAGGCTCGTTTATTCCGCCGAAATTCCTGCTCTTTTCATAAGTGTCTGCATTTGCGGTAATGCTCAGCATTGAAGCTGAAAACATTGCTGTCGCTGCGATGGCTGTTAAAGTCTTCTTAAAATTAGCTTTCATAATGATTCTCCTTTACAAATAGAAATATTTTTCACCCTTATTTTTTGTTTTGTGTTACTCGTTTATTTTGTTCCTGATGTTGATGTTCGTTCGTTTTAGGTGTCGCGCAACCCTATGCTTTTATTATACTCGGAAAACGGCTTTTGAAAAGGTGATGTTTGTCACTTTGTGAGTGACAAATGTATCCTTCTCAGTGACAAATGTAACAGGCGGCTGTAAAAGCCGCCTGTTTCCTGTGTATCAGTCAAAATAAAACATTATCCCCAGCTGCGGAGAAGATATGCCTGCACCTCTGCCGAAAAGCTCTTCCGCCTTGAAGTCTATATTGCAGCTTGTATCGGCATCATGACTGTCCATATATTCCCACCTTTTAGAAATATAATCATTATCTGTGAGAGTGAGCCCGATTTTTTCGCCCATATCTTTATACACCTCAAAGGAATAAGTAAATTCACCTCTGTATCCTCCCACATCTATTACTGTCAGCTGATCCGAAGATAAACCTGTATAGCTCCAGTTGCTTTGCGATACGCCAAAGTCTGCTTTCTGTCTGACAACAACATTGTCCTTATCGCCTGCATAATCAGCGGCTACAAGAACATTAGGCATTATACTGCTCAATGTATTGTTCAGAATATAGAATTCAACTTTGAGGTCTCCGTACTGTTTTGAGACATGATCGTATCCCTTTATCTCGTCGCCGAACTTGTATCCCCCAAAGGGAGAATTTTCCAGCCCTTCATCGTTCAGCTCAAATGCAGCGGGATATACAGCCATATCCCTTTCCTGCTTGTTGTTCTTCAGATAGAAGAACGCCAATGCCGCACACCACAGCGCAGTTATTGAAAAAATAACTATACAAACCGTCAGTGCTATAAATTTGCGCGGCGGCATCATGGGCTTGATATTCGCTTCCATGCCCTCGGCAAGGCGCTTGTTCAGCTTGCGCATGTACGACGCTTTATATATCAGCAGTGACACTCCTGCTATAATGAGCGGAATAATTATAAATATCACAATTGCAACTACGCTCACGCCTATCAATCTTCCTGATTCCGACATATCTATCCCTCCTTAAATCCCTAAGAATTCCTTGAATATGTAGTAATACGTCCTCGTCACGTCCACCTTCGCGCCGTTCTTCATAGTCAGCAGGAACTTCTGCGACAGCGCGGGACGTATACTCTTTATGTGCGACACTGACACTATGACAGAGTTGCTCACGCGGATAAACTCCTTGGGGTCAAGTATCTCTTCAAGTCTGCGGAGAGTTTCCGAGAGCCTGTACTCCTCCTCGCCGCAGTATGCTACTATATCATGTGCAAAGCTCTCGATATGGGAGATATCCTTTGTCCCGAGCCTGTATATCTCGTCATTGCGCCGCGCTATAAGGTGCGAGACCGTCACGTTCTGCTCGGAGAGTATGAGCTCCGCATCGTCGTCGATATCTATACCCTTTTTTATGAGCTCAGCCGCTATGGAGTCGTAGTGTTCATCGCTTACAAGCAATCTTATTTTCATTGTCGGCTGTCCGCCTCCTTTTTCCCTGTATCATTGATAAGCTTATCTGTTATTATTATAAATTGAGCATAAGAAAAAATCAATACTCTCCGCACACCTTGCACTCACGGCTTCACAGCTTGCATACGGGTGTGCATATCGGTCAAGCTAAAACGAAATGTATAAACATCCGCACCGATCTGATAACAAACAGCAAATTCGTAGTATTATATTACAAAATGTAGTAAAATATATGCCATTTTTTGCTGTTGTTCACGATATATTCATTTTTACCCCCTTGTCAAATTATACTTTACATGGTATACTTAGAATGATATTTCCTGCCCGAGGAAAGCACTGTCCAACGGCAGAATGATAAGGAGAATGGTTTTATATGCAGTACGGACACTTTGATCTTGAGAACAAAGAATACGTCATCACTAACCCCGCGACCCCCGCACCATGGGCAAACTACCTCGGAGACCCCGAGTACGGCGCTATGATATCCAATAACGCAGCCGGCTACAGCTTCGTTAAATCGGGAGCTAACGGCAGACTTTCACGTTTCCGCTTCAATTCGGATATGGCGCTCCCCGGCCGCTATATTTATATAAGAGACAATGATACCGCCGATTACTGGTCGGCTTCATGGCAGCCAGTGGGTAAGCCCCTTGACAAGTACAAGAGCGAATGTCGCCACGGTACTGCCTATACGGTTATTTCAGCCGAGTACGCTGATATAAAGTCCGAGACTACATACTATGTTCCCTACGGCAAGACCTATGAGGTATGGAGAGCAAAGGTAACGAATAACTCCGCAAAGGAGAGAAAGCTCTCCGTGTTCGGCTTCATTGAGTTTACAAACGAGCCAAACTACGAGCAGGATCAGGTAAACCTCCAGTACACAC